>DATCDE010000243.1 GCA_036510875.1 Actinomycetes bacterium | reverse complement strand
GGAGTCGACGAACCACCTGCTTGGACTCGTCGTCGTCCAGGAAACCGATGGGCGCCAGCCCGAAGGAGTCGACGCGTTTCAGATCCCGCGCCAACGCGCGGCCCGCCTCGCCTGCCCCCACGATCAGCGTTCGCAGGCCTGGCTGGGTTGTCGGCATGTACCCGATGTCCGAGGGGCTCCAGTCCAACGCGATCGCGTTGCTCATCGCGACCCTCCAATCTCCGCGAGCGTGGCGCACACAGTGTCGACGTCCTCATCGGTGAGGACCTGGTCCATGGGTAGGGACAGCGTCTGGGCAAACACGCTCTCAGCGCCGGGGAAGCCGCCAGGCGCCAGTTCACAGAACTGGCTGAACCAGGTGAGTCGATGAACCGGAATGAAATGCACAGAGGTGCCGATCCCTCGCTCGTCCAGCGCGGTGATCAGGGCGTCGCGACTGACACCGAAGTCTGGACGTACGCGGACGGCATAAAGGTGCCAGGCGTGCCTGCCCGACGTGGGCCGAGGGGGCCTGGTCAGTCCGGGGATCTCCGCGATGAGCGAGTCGTATCGCGCGGCCACGTCTGCGCGTCGTGCCTGGGTCGACTCGAACCGCCGGAGCTGGGCCCGACCGATGGCCGCCTGGACATCGGTCATGTTGGCCTTGAGCCCGTCCTCCTTGACGTCGTAGCGCCAGCTGCCACCGGGCAGGTACCGCTTCCAGGCGTCCCTGGACATCCCGTGAAGCCGAACTCTGTCCACCTCGTCCGCAAGCTCGTGGTCATCGGTGGTCAGCATGCCGCCCTCACCGATGGCGAGGTTCTTGGTCGCGTAGAAGCTGAAGCACGTCGCACGCGAGATGGTGCCGACGGCCCGGTCGCCCACGACCGTGCCCAGCGCGTGGGCGGCGTCCTCGATCACGTGGTCCAAAGTGATTCCCGCAGCTTCAGCCATCTCGCCCACGTCGGTTGGCAGCCCACCGAGGTGAACCACGACCATGGCCTTGACCCCCTTGACGGCCCTGGCTGCGGCGGCCACGGTCTGTGTCGACGGCATCGCCGTGATGGGGTCGACGTCGACCAGCACCGGCTGCAGTCCCGCGTGGACGATGGCCGAAGCAGCGCCACAGAAGGTGACAGTGGACATCAGGACCCGGGACCCGACCGGCAGGTGCAAGGCGCGAAGGGCGAGCTCCAGCGCCGCGGTGCAGGAACTGACGGCGACGGCGCGTCGTGCTCCGACGTGCTCGGCGAACTCCCTCTCGAACTCGATGACCTGCTGGCCGCTGGTGACCCAGCCCGAGGCCAGTACCTGCTGAACGGCCTGGCAGGCTTCGTTGCAGATCTGTGTACGGACAAAGGGAATACGGACAGAGGGAACACGAGTCACAGGCTTCGGATGATGACGTGCTCGTGGCCTGGTTGCGATCTGCACCATTCTGATCTGCTCTCTGCGTAGTCGTGTCGGAGTTAGGAAGATCTGACGAGGAGTGAACCCCTTGTCCGGACCAGGCGAGGTAGGTCATTCGGGGGAATCACCTCGTCCTCCCGGACCCGCTCCACTCCCGCCCGGCGAGCGAACGCCACTGCGGTGAGGGCGGAGTGGACGTTGAGCTTGTGCAAGATGCTCTGGATGTGGGTGCGGACGGTGTTCGGCGAGATGTGCAGTAGTCCAGCAATCTCGTTGCGAGCCCTTCCGTCCATCAGACAGTGCAATACGTCGAGCTCTCGCGCCGTCAGGAGTGCAATAGCCTCGGCCTCGGGCATCCACCTCCCCCGATCCGACAGGGAGGCCAGGACTCGGGTTAACAAAGCCGCCGGCAGGTGGGTCTCTCCGCGGGCCGCCCCCCGAACCGCGATGAGCAGCGCCTCTACCGCGCCCTGCTTGGCCACCCAGCCCCGGACTCCCATCTGCACTGCCTCGCAGACCCGGTCGCCATCGGCCGCACCTGTGACGACCAAGATCCCGAGGTCGGGCCACTGGTCCAACAACTGGCGTCCGAGCGTCAACCCGTTCTCACCCGCGACGACCAGTTCAACGGTCACAACGTCAATCTCATGGTGCGAGAAGAGCTCCAGAGCCTCCGCAGATGACCCAGCCGTCCCGACGACCTCGAGGTCGGGCTCAGCGGAAAGTCGGGTTGCCAAGGCTTCGGCAAACACCCCATGGTCATCAACCACAGCGACCCGGATGCGCTCTTGTTTCACCCTGAAAGCCTCGCGCCTGCTCCGTCCCGGCGGAGCCGTCAGAAGCCGGAGTTGTCTCTACGTCAGAGGCTGAGCAGTCTCTACGTCAGATGCACGAGATCGCCCGCGCCAGCCCCGACTTCCGCAGTGCGTAGGCATATGCGTAGGCATGTACCTGCGGGAGACGCGGCGCACGGATCGGGACGGTTCGGTGGTGTCCTACCTGCAGATCGACCGCAACGAGCGGCCCCCGGACACGGGGACCCTGCTCAATCCCGACCTGGACATCGTCGTCGTCGACACCGCGAGCACCTATTGGGAGGTCGAAGCCGCCGA
>DATCDE010000242.1 GCA_036510875.1 Actinomycetes bacterium | reverse complement strand
AGCCGTCTTCGGAGTGCACCTCGGTGATCAGTCCGCGCTGATCGTGCTGCTCAGTTGTGGTGCCCTTCATCACTAACCAGTCCCCGACTTTGGCCTTCATCGTTTACTCCTTCGTCTCGACGGACCCATCATGGGTGCGTTCGCTATCCACAGGCAGGCCAGTCGGTCAGTGTCGATACGGCCGAAAGTCCAATCACTGTGCCACCTCGCCGGCCCGCTGTCGGCGTTGCGGGGCGGCTCGACTATTAACCAGATTCCGCTCCCGGCTGGATCTGCGGCTAGGGTCCTTTGGCCCTCCACATCCGGTCCTAAGGGGACCCGCTTTCTCGGCTCACCACCCAGAGAGGGTGGCGGGCCGACGCAAGGGAAGCAATCCGCTCGGCGCCGACAACCACAACCGAACCCACCAACCACCCGTGGCGGGGTGTCGCGGCGATAACGACCCAGCGCACATCCTCGGTGAAGACCCGCGCGCAAGGCGACGGCCGACCGAATCCGCGGGGAGGTCTATCTCGCAGCGCCCGACATCGTCACCAAAGTCGCTAACGCCGAAAAGCTGCTCTTGACAACGGTATTCGTCTCCGATCGCTGCGAGAAGAAAGAGGACGCGGGTTGTGCGGTTGCCGCCTGGCGCCGCCGGTCGAGCTGCAGACCGCGGCTACCGACCAACCACCGGTGACCATGGGGTGCCCGGTGGCGTTGGGACAGTGACGTCAGGAAGCGGTGCGCGAGCGCATGACCTGCTCGTTCAGCCGCGCCGCGAACCCTGCAGCCCGATCGAGGTCACGCTCGTTCGGCCGTCCCTTGTTGAAGCCGCCCACGAGGCGCAACGGCCCGACAGTGTCGAGGCCGCGGCAGGAAAACGAATCGAGGACGCGAAACCCCTTCGACGTGAGCTGGCGACGGATCGGTCGGCTGTAGCCCACCCGCGGGAGCTCGGGGCCGCCGCTGGTGAACAACGTGAACGCTGCGACGCCATCGACGCGCGGCAGGCCACGGACCAACTTCCACAACCTCGGATGGACCCTATTGAAGTAGATCCCCGACCCGAAGCCGACCAGGTCGTAGTCACGCAGCGCCTCGGGGTCCACCGCTTCGGGCTCGACGACATCGGCGTGGAGCACCTCAGCCATGCGATCGGCTACGCGGCGGGTGTTGCCCTGCGAGATTGAAACACAGACGATGAGCGACTTCATGACCCTTCCTCCCCTCCGCCACCACGACTTCGCGTCGGTGTGGACGTTGTCGATGCTTCGCCGGCGGCTCGTCCCCGGCTAGGGCGCAAGGGCACCAGCGCCGCGAGTCGTTGGTCACTTCACTCGCACAGAGGCCCGGCCAGCACATCACCAACCCCCGGAAGCCATTGGACGAATTCCCTGCTGGGGCAGTCATCGTCAGTCTTCGCCTCTGAACATCAACTGACGCGGTGCTGCTGGGAGTCAGGGGAAGCGGGAGCCTCACACGCCGTAGGGTTGGTTCGTGCTCCTGGCCAGTCGTGAGATCCGGCGTGCACCCGTGCGTTTCGGTCTGCTGGCCGGGGCTATCGGCCTGCTCATCTTCTTGGTGTTCTTCCAGCAGACGCTGCTGTCGGCGCTGCTCAACAGCTTCACCGGCGCGCTGCAGAACCAGTCGGGCACCGTCCTGGTCTTCAGCTCAGAAGCTCGCGAGAATGTCGAAGCCAGCGTGCTGAGCCCGGACATCGTTGCCAAGGTGGCCGCGGTACCGGGGGTGGGCCAGGCCGGACCACTGGGCGTGGCCACGCTGACCTTCCTGGCCAGAGGTCAGCAGGTCGACTTGGCCGTGATCGGAGCCGAACCGGGCAAGCCCGGTCAGCCCACGAAGCTGATCAGCGGCCGACCGGCCACCGCGGCCGGCGAGGGGGTGGCCAGCGCCGAGGCACAGGGCCTCGCCATCGGCGACACGGTGACCACTGCCGCCGGGAGGTCGCCGGTCACCATCGTGGGTCTGACCGAGCAGAGCCAGCTCAGCGTGCTGCCGACATTGTTCGTCGCCTACGCCACCTACATGACATTGCGCAAAGCAGCGAACCCCGACGCGACCGCGGTGCTGGCCTCAGCGGTGGCGGTGATCCCGTCGTCAGGGGTGAGCCAGCAGGCGGTCGCCGCGTCCATCAACGCCACCGTGCCAGGGGTGGCCGCACTGACGCGCAGCGAGGCGGTGGCCAACGCGCCCGGCGTCTCGTCGACGAAGGGATCGATCGCCATCGTGCTGGCGCTCGCGGTCGTCGTGGTCGCCCTCGTGACCGGGTTCTTCTTCCTGATCCTGACCGTTCAGAAGACCGCATCCCTGACGCTGCTGCGGGCGGTGGGGGTGCCGGCCAGCTATCTGGTTCGAGGCCTGTTCCATCAGGTCACCCTGGTGCTGGGGGTAGCGTTGCTGATCGCCGTGGGTTTGCTCTTGGCGGCCACCGCAACGGCAAACGCCGGCCTCCCGCTGACCATCGAACCGCGAGCGCTGCTCACCAGCACGGTCGTGATCGTGGGTCTCTCACTCCTGGGCGTGGCTTTCTCGGTATGGCGCGTGCTGCGCATCGAGCCGGTCCAGGCGGTAAGTCGTCCGGGACTCGGCGGCATCGAATGAAGGTAGCGCTGCTGGAGTTGCGCCGCCGACCCTGGCGGTTTGCGCCTGCGGTCATCGCCCTGGTGCTCCTCACCGTGCTACTGCTGGTCCTGGGCGGCTTGCTGGACGGCCTCTACAACGGATTCACCGGGGCGCTGCGGGCCCAGCCGGGGCAGCTGCTGACCTACGCCGCCGACGCCAAGCTGTCGGTGGTCCGCTCGCGGATCGACGCCGCCACGACGGCCGAGGTCAAGCGCGTGCCGGGCGTCGAGCAAGTCGGCGGCCTCGGAGTCGCCCTGGTCGGGGCCAAGGTCCCCGGACAGGCCACGGAGGCCAGCGTGGCGCTCTTCGGTTATGAACGTGCGCCACACGGTGTGCCGGCCCCGCCCCGACAGACCGGCCAGGTGTACGCGGACACGAGCCTGAAGGCCTACGGGGTCAGGGCGGGCCAGACTTTGCTGCTTGGACCCACACAATACACGGTGGAGGTCGTCGGCTGGGTGTCCGACACCAACTTCCTGATCCAAGGCGGCTTGTGGGGCAACGTCGAGACCTGGCAGGCCGCGCTGGCCTCGGCCCGACCCGACCAGGTGCTGGCACCCGGCACGTATCAGGTGCTGACGGTCTCGACCGCTGCCGGCGCGGACCCGACCCGGGTTGCGGCAGCCATCGACGTTGCCACCGGCGGGACGACCCACACTGTGACGCGTTCCTTCGCTGTCGACTCGCTGCCGGGCATCAAGCAGCAACGGTCGACGTTCAACGCCATCATCTACACGACGTTCTTCGTGGCGGCTCTGGTGGTGGCGCTCTTCTTCGCTCTGCTCACTCTCGAACGCATCGGGATGTACGCCGTGTTCAAGGCCATGGGCGCGTCAAGTGGCCAGGTCTTCGGTCAGGTGGTCGTGCAGGCGATCGTGATCGCGGCCCTGTCGTTCGTGCTGGGTGCCATGCTGGCGTTGGCTGCCCGGGGTGTGATCCCGGCGCAGGTGCCGCTTCAACTTACTGGCGGCCGGGCAATCGAGGTCGCGGTGGGACTGATCGTCATGTCAACCCTCGGCTCCGCGCTCTCGCTGCGCCGCGTCGTCGGCATCGATCCCGCAACTGCCATCGGCTGAGACCAGGAAACCTATGACTGCGCTGCAACTCGAGAACATCCGCAAGGTCTACCAGTCTGGGGAGGGTGAGATCGTCGCCGTGGACCGCGCCTCCCTCGAGGTAGGCGACGCGGAGATCGTCGCACTGGTAGGACCCTCGGGTTCGGGCAAGACGACGCTACTGTCCATCGCGGGGGGCCTGTTGTCGCCGTCGGAGGGCCGGGTCGTGGTGGCCGGAGACGACATCAGCGGGTACGACCCGAAGCGGCTCACCAAGTTCCGGCGCGAGAGCGTTGGGTTCGTGTTCCAGAGCGTGAACCTGGTGCCCTTTCTCACCGCCCGCGAGAATCTGCTGGTGGTTGCCGAGTTCGGCAGGCGTGACAAAAAGAAGTCGGCGGCGCGCGCCGATCAGCTGCTCGGCGAGCTGGGACTCGACAAGCGCAAGTCCAACCTGCCCGCCCAACTCTCCGGCGGGGAGCGTCAGCGGGTGGCGGTGGGCCGGGCGTTCATGAATGAGCCCGACCTGGTGCTCATCGACGAGCCCACGTCAGCGCTCGACACCAAGCTGGGTGAACAGGTCATGGAACTCATCGTGACCGAGGTCCGCGCCCGCGACACCGCCGCGGTCATCGTTACCCACGATCTGAGGATGACCCACTATGCCGATCGCACCCTCAATATCACCGATGGCGTCCTCTGTGATGCATCGACGTCGTGACCTGGACTTGGGCCCGAGATGGCACCTGAACAGCTCGTTTCCCCAACTTGCGTTACGGCGCGCCTGCGACACTTCTGAGTGGCCCAAGAACCCGCCGGCCTTGAGATGGAGTCGGAAATTGGACGCGGGTCGCCGGTCGACCCGAATGGGCACGACCAGCTCGACGCCGAGAATGTTCGCGAGCGCGTGGCGGCGCTGGTCGGTATCGCCCTCCGCGCGGTCTTGCCCAGCGGCCAGAAGATGCTGTCAGCACGCTGTCACCGGCACCGCAACCTCGTTGCGGCGTAGGAAGTGGATGGTGTCCAGGGCAGATTGTAGAACCGTGCGACCCGGGTGCATCGAGATGTCAAGCCCGCCAACATCATGGTGACGAATCCCGGCGGTGGGCTGACGGCGGACAGCGCCGATGACATCAGCGGGCTGACGGCGACCAACATCGCTGTGCGGCAAATACCCTCTAGCGGGAGTTTCCGGCCTTCGTGGATGGCGGGTCTGGTTTCGCCTGGTGGGGGTGGGTTTTCGGGTCGGACTGGTGTATTACCCAACTCGCGGTGTTGGGCGTTTTTGGTCAGCGGGTGGGTGCGTATTGGTGGATTGC
>DATCDE010000241.1 GCA_036510875.1 Actinomycetes bacterium | reverse complement strand
CAGGGTCCAGCCGCCGGACCCGCCTGCGGTCGCGACGGTCGCCACCCGGTCCGGGGACGCGAAGGCGAGCGGCCCGGCCGGCTCGGCCCAGGCCAGCGCCGTCGGCCGGGTCGGGTCGGCACCGCCGCCGACGAGCGCCGGCAGGGCGACCACGCCGCTGAGCAGCGGGGCCGGCAGCAGCGCAGCGCCGGCCTCCTCGAGCAGCACGGCCTCGTCGAGGAAGCTGCCGCCGCCGTCCGGGGCGGACAGCCCGACCCAGCCGAGGTCGACCAGCCGCGGCCACACGTCGGCGTCCCAGCCCGGGCCCGAGTCGGCGACCTCGTGCAGCCGCTGCGCCGGATACCGCTCGGCGAGCAACCGGCGCGCGGCGGAGCGCAGCTCCTCCTGGTCGGTGGTGAAGGCGAAGTCCACGCCGCTACCCCCTCCGACCCTTCTGCAAGAAGGGTCCCTTCTGTGCGCACTGCCGCACAAAGCCGCCCTTCATCGAGACCTCGGCAGGCCAACGACCCGCTCCGCGATGATGTTGCGCAGGATCTCCGAGGTGCCCGCCTCGATGGTGTTCCCGCGGCTGCGCAGCTGCTGGTAGGCCCAGAAGCCGCCCCAGAACCCGTCGCCGCCGTCCAGCCGGCCCTGCGGACCGAGGATCTCGATGGCCAGCTTGCTCAGCCGCTGGTTGGCCTCCGACCAGTGCAGCTTGGCGATCGAGCCCTCCGGGCCGGGCACGCCGGTCTTCACCAGCGTGGTCAACGCCCGGTAGTTGGTGAACCGCAGCGCCTGCAGGTCGATGGCGAGGGCGGCGACCTGGTCGCGCACCAGCGGGTCGTCGGCCGGGCGGACGCCGTCCGGGCGGGTGGTGCGCGCGGTCTCGACCAGCCGGCGCAGCAGTGCCTCGAGCCGCGCGGTGAGGCTGAAGCCGAGGGTGCCGCGCTCGTGCAGCAACGTGGTCATGGCCACCGACCAGCCGTCGCCCGGCTGGCCCAGCATCGAGTCGCGCGGCACCCGGACGTCGGTGAAGTAGATCTCGTTGAACTCCGGGTCACCGGTGATCTGCCGCAGCGGCCGCACCTCCACGCCGGGGCAGTGCATGTCGACCAGCAGGTAGGACAGCCCGCGGTGCCGGTCGGCGTCCGGGTCGGTGCGGACGACGAGGATGCACCAGTCGGCGATGTGCGCGTAGGACGACCACACCTTCTGGCCGCTGACCACCCACTCGTCGCCGTCCAGCTCGGCCCGGGTGCGGGCGCTGGCCAGGTCGGAGCCGGAGCCGGGCTCAGAGAAGCCCTGGCACCACACCTCCTGGCCCGTGAGCAGCGGCGGCAGGAAGCGCGCCTTCTGCTCGTCGCTGCCCCAGGCCAGGATCGTCGGGCCGGCCATGCCCAGGCCGATGACCCCGAGGTGGCTCGGGGCGTCCGCGCGGGCCGACTCCTCCAGGTAGATGCCCTGGAAGGTGGGCGGCAGGCCCAGCCCGCCGTACTCCGTCGGCCAGGTGACGCCGGCGTAGCCCGCGGCGGCGAGCTTCGCGGACCAGTCCCGCCAGAAGTCGAGGTCCTCCAGGCCCGCGGACGGCGGGCGCTCGGCCCAGCCCGCCGGCAGGTTCGCGGCCAGCCACTCGCGCAGCTCGGCGCGGAAGGCGGCCTCCGAGGAGGTGTCGCGGAAGTCCATGAGGCGACGTTAGCGGGGGTTCCCGGCGGCCGCGCGGCCTATCGTCGGCACGTGCCGGTCGATGTCGTCGTGCTCGCGGGCGGGGAGGCCCGACGGTTCGGCGCGGACAAGGTCGCGCTGCTTCTCGACGCGGTGCTCGACTCGGTGGCCGGTGGGCTGGGCTCCCGGGTCGGGGCGCTCGTCTGCGTGGGTCCACCGCGGGTCACCCGGCGGCCGGACGTGACGTGGACCCGCGAGGAGCCGCCACTGGGCGGGCCGCTCGCCGGGCTGGCGGCGGGACTCGAGCTGACGTCGTCCGCCGTGGTGGTGGTCGTGGGCGCCGACATGCCGGACGTCGGGCCGGCGCTGCCGGCGCTGGTCGCGGCGGTGGCGGGCCACGACGCCGCGGTGCTGTCGGACGCCGATGGCCGGATGCAGCCGCTGGCCGCCGCATGGCAGCGGGCGGCGCTGGCCCGGCGGCTCACCGAGCTGGAACCGGTCGGCGGCCGGCCGGTGCGGCTGCTGGTGGACGGCGTGGACCTGGTGACGGTCGGCGACGGGTGGGGAGCGGGGCGCGACGTCGACGTCCCGGCCGACCTGGGCTGACACTGGGGGCGAGGGCCCCCTCGTGACCGGGCGAGGGCGCCGTCGGTCGATGAGGAGGACGGATGTCCCAGGCGACGTTCGAGGCGGTGCTGGCCCTCAACG
>DATCDE010000240.1 GCA_036510875.1 Actinomycetes bacterium | reverse complement strand
GACCCGCGACCCGCCCTCGACGGCCGCCAGCCCCACGACGGCCGCACCGCTGGAGTGACCCACCAGCACCGGCGCGGCAACGCCGGTCAGCCGTATCGCCTGGACGAAGGCGAGCACCTGCGCGGCGAAGTGCGCCACCGTGAACGGCGCCTTCGGCTGGCTGTAGCCGGTGCCGGTCAGGTCCAGTGCGTAGACCCGGTGATCGGTGGCGAGCACCGCAGCCAGCGCCGCGAAGGTGTCCGCCGTTTCGAATGCCCCCGGCACCAGCACCACGGGGCTCCCGGTGGTGCCCCACTCGCGGTAACGCGTCTGCAGGTCACCGGTCTGCACGAACGTCAGTCCCGTGGGGCGGCTCGCCCGAGCGCTCGTCAGCGCGTCGTACGTCAGGCTCGCCACCGTGAGAAGCGCCACCGCGACGGCCAGCCACCGCAGCAGCCGTAGCAGGGTTCGTCGGACCCGGTGGACGGCGACTGGGGTCGCGGTCACACCATCCCCTGCTATGGCTCCTCCTCATGGCGGCCCCCGCTGGCCGGCGAGAGCTGACCGCGAGCGCACCCAGCCGCCGTAACGTCCACGCAATGATGCCGCGCAAGGCTGCCTGCCCTACCAGTTGGGGGTGCGGGGTGGCAGAGGTGCGGCTCGGACCGGTCGAAGGCTTGCTCCAGGACGTGTGGCGGGAGGTCTCGGGCCTTCACGACGGCGAGATCGCTGCCCACATCCCCGAGCTGGCGAAGGCCGATCCGGCGACGTGTGGGATCAGTCTGGCCACCCTGGACGGTCAGATCTACGTCGCCGGTGACCTAACGCCGCTCGATCCAGCCGGTGTCCAAGCCGTTCGCCTACGCCCTCGCCCTGGCGGACCGCGGTGAGCACGCCGTCCTGGCGAAGGTGGGCACCGAGCCGACCGGTGACCCGTTCAACAGCATCAGCATCGACGTGGCCACCGGTCGTGCGCACAACCCCATGGTCAACGCGGGGGCGATCGTCACCCCACACTGGTTGGTGGCACAACTCGCGACGCCCAGTTCGAGCGGCTCCTCGCAGGCCTGTCCAGCTTCGCCGGGCGCCCCCTCGATGTCGACGAGGAGGTCTTCGCCTCTGAACGGGACACCGGCGACCGCAACCGCGCCATCGCCTACCTCATGCGCTCGGCCGGCCTACTGGAGGACGACGTCGACGAAAAGGTCGAGCTGTACTTCCGCCAGTGCTCGGTACTGGTCACCGCCCGCGACCTCGCCGTGATGGCGGCGACGCTGGCCAACGGCGGACTCAACCCGGTCACCGGCGAGCAGGTCGTGCCGCGCCACGTCGTGGCCAGCGTGCTCACAGTCATGACCACGTGCGGCATGTACGACTACGCCGGCGAGTGGCTGTTCCGGGTCGGACTGCCGGCGAAGAGCGGGGTCAGCGGCGGCCGCGCTGCCCGGGCAGCTCGGGCTAGGCGTGCACAGCCCGCTGCTCGACCGACGTGGGAACAGCGTGCGCGGTGTCGCCGCCTGCGAGTCGTTGTCCCGACGCCTCGGCATGCACCTGTTGCTGCCGGGCGAACAGACCCGGTCCGGGCTGCGCCGCTCCTGCCGCGCGGAGGCCGTCCGGTCCCGCCGGGGGCGCCCCCGGGCGCACCGCGCCCTGCTCGACGCCGAAGGCTCGGCCATCGCCGTCCACGAGCTGGTCGGTGAGGAGGGCTTCGCGACCACCGAACGGCTGGTGCGACTGGTGCTGGAGGACCAGGCACCAGCCCGGTGGCAGATCCTCGACCTGCGCCGAGTGACCCGCGTCGACACCGCCGCGCTGACCCTGCTGACCGGCTTGACCCGCTGCCGAGACGCCGTTGTCTCGGTGCTGGTGGAGCCGCGCTCGCCGGCAGCCCGATCACACCTGCGTGAGCTCCCCGACCAGGTCGTCCGCTTCGGCGAGCTCGACGGCGCGCTCGAATCGTGCGAGACGCAGCTGCTGGAGACCCACGGATGTGCCGACGAGCTGCCAGAGGGGCTCGTCGCCGTCGGCGCCCAGGACCTCCTGCAGGGACTCTCGCCAGCCGCCGTCGACTCGATCGAGACCAGGACCACGACCAAGGTGTTCACGCCGGGTTCCGTCGTGTTCGACCAGGACGAACCGGCCGACGGCCTGTACTTCCTCAGCGCTGGTCAGGTCAGCGCGGAGGTGCGCACCCGGCACGGGAGAGGGTGGCGGCGACTCAACACGATCATGGCCGGCGCGTCCTTCGGGGAACTCGCCCTCGTCGACGGCCAGCCGCGCTCGACCCGGATCGTCGCTCTCGAGCCCACGATCTGCCACATCCTCACGCCAGCCGCCTACGGCGAGCTGCAGGAGGCCGAACCGACCGCCTGGGCCCAGCTGACCCTCGCCATCGCCCGCTCGCTGTCGCAACGGCTGCGGTCGTCCACTGTCGACGTCGCGGCCTTCGACGCGTCCTGAGGGACGATCGAACCGTCCTCTCGCTGGCATCCAGGTGCCGCGTCTGGCGCTCCACCGGCTCTCCCTCCTGGCCTCGAACCACGATCTTTGGCTCTCTCTCAGGTTCCTTAGGGACTCGTCTCAGGTTGAGACGCCAGAATCCGCTGACGCCGAACCTTCGGCGGACCATGGAAGGACGAGCCATGAGCGACGAGCCGCCGACCGGCGTGGGGCCTGAGGCCTGGCAGACGCCGCCCACGACGGACGACTGGACGTCACCGCTGTGGGGTCGACCCGACACCCTGGCGTCGCGCTGGGCTGGGTCGCCGACATCGACCGAGCTGCCACCGCCCCCGGCCGTGGCGCCGCAGCCCTCGGCTCGGCGCCTGTCGCGGGGTCCGCTCGTCACAGCGGGAGCGGCTCTGCTCGTCGTCTCGCTGCTCGGGGGGGTCCTGCTGAGCCGAATGCTGGCGCCTGCCTCCTCCGAGGTGACCGCCGCCAGCTCGCAGCCGGGCGTCAGCTCGCCGGTGACTCCCCTGCCACTCCCCACGGCCGACCCCAACCAGTCCTCCCCCGGACTGACCCTGCCAGACCCCAACCTGGGCGGTCAGAGCCAGAGCCAGGGACAGAACCAGGGCCTGACCACACAACAGAGCGCCGCAGCCGCCGCGGTCTCCCCTGCCCTGGTCGACATCGTGACGACCGTCGGCTACGACGAGGGACAGGGCGCGGGCACCGGGGTGGTGCTGAGCTCGGACGGCATCGTGCTGACCAACCACCACGTCGTGGCCGGGGCGACCGCCATCGCAGTGACCGACGTGGGCAACGGACGCACTTACCGGGCCACCGTGCTGGGGTACGACCGGTCGCACGATGTCGCCGTCCTGCGGCTGTCCGGCGCGTCCGGCCTGGCCACCGCCCCGCTCGGCGACTCGTCAAACGTCGCCGTCGGGGACTGGGTTGTCGCCGCGGGCAACGCCGGAGGTGCCGGTGGCACACCCAGCGCCGTGGCCGGGACCGTCACCGGGCTCAACCAGTCGATCACCGCGCAGGACTCGTCCAACGGGACGTCGGAGGAGCTGGTCGGCCTCATCCAGGATGACGCCGCGATCCAGCCTGGTGACTCCGGGGGCGCGCTCATCGACACGCACCGCACAGTGGTGGGGATCATCACGGCAGGGTCGTTCACCGGGGCCAGCCAGGGCACGGCGACCCAGGGCTACGCGATCCCGATCGCGACGGCGCACGCCATCGCCCAGCAGATCCTCGCTGGCTCGGCGTCCGCGACGGTCCACATCGGCGGCACCGCCTTCCTGGGGATCCAGGTGCAGGGCAGCGCCATGGGCGCCACCGGTCCAGGCGTGCTCGTCGCCGGGATCGTCCCCGGTTCCGCCGCCGCAGGCGCTGGGCTGGTCGCCGACGACGTGATCACCGTCGCAGCCGGTCAGACCGTCGACACAGCTGAGCAGCTCACCGCACTGCTCGGCTCCCTCCACCCCGGCGACACGGTGACCCTGCGCTGGACCGACCAGTCGGACACCAGCCACACAGCCACGGTCAAGCTCGGCACCGGGCCGGTCGGATGAGCACCGGACCGTCGGCCCAAGGCAAGGCAGCAGACCCAACCCCCGAGGAGCGTACGGTGCCGGTACCCGACGAGACCCACGCCCAGCCCACGCACGCGGCCGGGGCCATGCCCGCCGCCGAGTGCGCCGCGCTGCTCGAAGACGCCCTGTTCCAGATCAAGCGCGTCGTGGTCGGGCAGGACCGGATGGTCGAGCGCGTGCTGCTCTCCCTGCTGGCGAACGGTCACTGCCTGATCGAGGGCTTCCCGGGCCTGGCCAAGACGCTGACGGTCTCGACCCTGTCGCAGGTCGTGGGCGGCCAGTTCGCGCGCATCCAGTTCACGCCGGACCTCGTCCCCGCCGACCTGGTCGGAACGAGGATCTGGCGACCCTCGAGCGAGGACTTCGACATCGAGTGGGGCCCGGTGTTCGCGAACATCGTGCTCGCCGATGAGATCAACCGAGCACCGGCCAAGGTGCAGTCCGCGCTGCTCGAGGCGATGGCCGAGCGCCAGGTCACCGTCGGCGGCCACAGCCGTCCGGTCCCGTCCCCGTTCCTGGTCCTGGCCACCCAGAACCCCATCGAGTCGGAGGGTGTGTACGCCCTGCCTGAGGCGCAGCGTGACCGCTTCCTCATGCACGTCGTGGTGCAGCACCCGACGTACGAGGAGGAGTCGGCCATCGCCCTGCGGATGAGCGGCCCGTCGCCCACCGCCAGCCAGGTGCTCACGGTCGAGCAGCTCGCCGAGGTGCAGGACGTCGTCCGGGCCGTGTTCGTCCACCACGCCGTGCAGGACTACGCCGTACGCCTCGTCATGGCCACCCGCGACCCCGCCCGGTGGGGGCTGGAGGACCTCACTCGGTTCATCGCGCTGGGCGCCAGTCCACGCGGGACGCTCGGGCTGCTCGCGGCGGCCCGTGCGCTCGCGGTCCTGCACGGTCGTCGGTTCGTCGTGCCCCAGGACGTCTTCGAGGTCGCGCCCGAGGTGCTGAGGCACCGGGTCACCTTGACGTACGAGGCACTGGCCGAAGGTCTGCACGCGGACGACGTTGTCCGCCGGGTGCTCTCCCACGTCCCGGCTCCCCGGGTCGCGCCGCAGCAGGACGAGCTGACGATGACGCTGCCCGTCGGGTTCGCACCGGCCCCCGTGCAGGTCGCCGGATGAGTCACGGCCAACGTCCTGGTGCCGCCTCGCCAGCGGACGTGGCCACCCGGGCGTCCGTCCTCCGCAGGCTCGAGCTCGACGTGCTGCGCCGACTGGACGGCAGCGCAGCGGGCGACCACCTGACCCCCGCGCTGGGGCCCGGTAACGAGCGAGCCGGAGCCCGTTCGTACGAGCCTGGCGACGACGCCCGACTCATCGACTGGAACCTGTCGGCCCGCTCCGCGGGGGCGTACGTGCGAACGACCGAGGCCGAGCGGGAGGTGGACACCTGGATCGTTGCTGACCGCTCGGCGAGCCTCGACTTCGGGACCGCCCGGGCGGAGAAGCGCGACGTCGTCCTTGGCGCCGCAGCGGCCTTCGGCATGCTCACCGTGCGGGGCCACAACCGGCTGGGGGTGCTGGTGGCCGGCATCGAGCGGCCCGGGTACCAGCCGGCTCGGGCCGGACGCGCCTGGTTCATGACCGCCCTGGCGACCCTGCACGACACCCCCCGCCAGGACCGCGGCCCCTCGGACGACGCCGACCTGGCTGCTGCCCTGCGCCGTCTGCTCGTCGCCCAGCCACGGCGCAGCCAGGTCGTCGTCATCTCCGACTTCCTGGACAGCCAGCGCTGGCAGCCGCCGTTGCGCGCGCTCGCGCTCCGCCACCAGGTGGTCGCCGTCCACGTCACCGACCCTCGCGAGCTCGAGCTGCCTGCCGTGGGCATGCTCGCCGTCGTCGACCCCGAGACCGGACGGCAGCGGTATGTGCAGACCCGCTCGGCCACCCTCCGGGCCCGCTACGCCGTGGCCGCGGCTGCGCGGCACGTTGGGATCGCCGGGCAGATCATCGCGGCCGGGGCCGAGTACCTGCACCTGTCCACGGCCAGCGACTGGCTGACCGACACCGTGCTGTTCGCCACGCGGCGCAAGGGGCTGCGGCCGACATCCGCGGCGGACCGCCCGCGGGCCGGCTTCGCACCCACGTACCAGGGAGCTCATCGATGACCTTCCTTTCCGGCTGGCGGCTGGTGCTGCTCATCGCCCCGGTTGCACTCCTCGTCATGTACGTGCTGGTCCAGCGGCGCCGGCACACCCAGGTCCTTCGCTTCAGCAGCGTCGACCTGCTCAACTCGGTGGTGCCCAGGCGGCAGGGCTGGCAGCGGCACCTGCCGGCGGCCGCCCTGCTGGTGTCGCTGGTGGTCCTCACCCTCGCGTTCGCCCAGCCCGCAATGGCCCTGCGAACCCCCAAGGACCGGGCCACGATCCTGCTCACCCTCGACACCTCCGCATCGATGACGTCGACCGATGTCGCGCCCAGCCGCCTCGCTGCGGCCGAGGAGCAGGCGAAGGCCTTCGTCCGCAAGCTCCCCACCGGCATCCAGGTGGGGCTCGTGACCTTCGACACCACTGCGCGGCTGTTGGTGCCACCCACGACGGACACCGCGTCGGTCCTCGGCGCCCTGAGCTCGCTGGCCGTCGGCGGAGGGACGGCCACCGCCGACGGGATCCGAACCGCGCTGTCCGCGGTGGCCGGGGTCCCGAAGGGGACGTCCGGCAAGCCCACCCCCGCGGTGATCGTGCTCATGAGCGACGGCTCACCGACCATCGGGGACGGCTCGTTGTCGCCGGTCGACGCCGCCGACGCCGCGGCGGCGGAGGCCAAGGCCCAGTCGGTGCCCATCGACACGATCGCCTTCGGAACCGCGGGCGGCAGCGTGACCGTGCAAGGTCAGGACGTCCCGGTCCCGTACGACCCGCAGGCGATGGCGCGCATCGCGGCTGAGAGCGGCGGCCGGTCCTTCACCGCCTCGACGGCGTCCCAGCTGGCCTCGATCTACGACCAGATCGGTCGGGACGTCGCCTACGTGGTACACACCCGAGAGCTCACCGCGACGTTCGCGGGGGCGGCGCTCCTGCTGGCCCTGCTCGCCGCGGCCGGAGCCCTGGTCTGGACCCAACGCCTGGTCTGACCCGCCGGTCGCTGGACTCCCTCTCGGCTAGCGGTGCAGCAGGCCGGACGCGAGGCCACGGGCAGCGGCGAGTCCGGAGACGGGCTGGAACCGACGCGCCTGGGTGGTCAGCTCGGCGGCCTCGTCGTCGGTGAGCGTGATGTCGGCCGCGGCGGCGTTCGCCTCGACCTGGGCGATGCTGGAGGCGCCGGGGATCACGACCACGGCCGGGTGGTGGATGAGCCAGGCCAGGGCCACCTGCGCCGGGGTCGCCTGATGCGTGCCCGCCACGGCGCGCAGCACGTCGAGCAGCGGGGCTACCCGGACGAGGTTCTCCTCGAGGAACAGGGCGTTCATCGCGCGGATGCCGCCGCTGGGACGGTTGCTGGCGTCGTAGCGGCCGGAGAGCAGCCCCTGGGCGAGGGGGGACCAGGCGATGACGATCCGGCCCTGCTCCTGGGCGAACGGGACCAGGTCGTCGAGCGGGCCAGGGTGGGCCAGGCTGAGCTGAACCTGGTTGGACAGCACCCGGCTGCCCAGGGCACGCTCGGCGGCCTGCCAGCGGGCCAGCGAGTAGTTGCTGACGCCGACCTCGCCGACCAGCCCCTCCCGCTGCAGGTCGCGCATCCCGGCCATGGTGGTGCCGTCGCGGACGACCGGGTTGGGCTGGTGGACCTGGTAGAGGTCGATCTTCGGCAGCCCGAGGCGCCGCGCACTGGCCGCGGCCCGTTGCCGGACCACCGGAGCCACGGGGAGGATCGGGAAGATCTTGGTGGCCACGAACGCGGTGTCCCGCAGGCCGTGAGACGCCAGCGCGGCGCCCAGGATCCGCTCGCTGCGCCCGAACCCGTAGGCCTCTGCCGTGTCGAACAGCGTGATGCCCAGCTCGGCGGCCCGCGCCACGATCGACCCGGCCTCGCTCGACGCGTAGGCGCGGCCGTAGCCCCACTCCCGGGAGCCGAACTGCCAGGTGCCTAGACCGATCCGGGAGACCGGCTTCCCTGAGATTACGCCGTCCAGATACCTCATCAGCGACCCCGTCCTCGTTCAGCCCGGCTCAACCGTCGACCAGCACGACGACACCGCTGGGAGCGGTGAGCCGGGGCAGCGTACGTCGGGCGGCGTCGTCGAGGTGGATCCGAGGAGCCTCCGGTGGGGCCGCCGGGAAGTAGGTGCCAGGGCCGTAGAACTGGCCGTACCGGACGACCACTCCCCCGGCGTCGAGCACGCCCGCTCGTGCTCGGCCACCGCCGCACCACCGTCCCCCGGCAGGGTCCAGACGACGCTCTGCGCGACCAGCGGGACCGCTCCTGCCGCCTCGATCAGGTTGCGGGTCCCCTCGCGACGGATCCGGTTGTTGGCAGCGGCCCGCTCGGGCAGCCGGCTGACGTCGTCGGGCAGGTCGGTCAGCTGGTGCCGGACGCGGTCGGGCCGGAACCGGACCATCGCCCGGGTCAGCTGCTCCAGGTCGATGACGTCACAGACCACCGCTTCGGCACGAGCCCCCGCACCTGCCCGGCCTTCTCCGGTGAGCGCGTCATGCCGACCACCTCATGGCCGGCCGCAACCAGCAGCGGCAGCAGCCGCACCCCGATGACTCCGGTGACCCCGGCCAGGAACACGCGCACCCGCGCAGCCTAGGTCGGCTGCCGACCGATGAGGGGTCGGTAGGAATTGACCTTGGAGGCCATCCCCAGGCCGATGACACCGACCAGGTCGCCGTCCCGGTGGTAACCGACGACCACCTCGCCGTGCGGGTCACCGTCGAGGACCCGCACGTCGTCCGGCGCGTCGCCGGCGAGGCCCGGCGCCCCGTACGACTGCAGCTGGGTGTCGTACTGGTCGGACCAGAACGCGGGCAGCGGCGCGAACAGCCGTTCGGCGGCGGCCTGGTAGCCGTGGCCGGCCAGGAAGGCGGCGAGCGTTGGCCCCACCCGACGGGCGGTCTCGGTGGGCATGTTCCAGTGCTCGACTCGGCGCGCCACCTCGTCGAAGCGGGGGTTGGGGAACCGAGCGACGTCCCCCACCGCGTGGACGCCGTCGACCGGCGTCCCGTCAGCCCGGACCGCGCGCAGGGTGTTGTCGCAGAACACCCCGTCGCTGAGGTCAAGGCCGGCTGCCGCGAGCCACTCGGTGTTGCAGTGGCTGCC
>DATCDE010000239.1 GCA_036510875.1 Actinomycetes bacterium | reverse complement strand
CCCAGGGTGGGGTCGCCAGCGGTGCTCTGGACGAAGCTCACCCGGCCCCGCGTGCCCGCGTTCACCGGCCATCGGAAGCAGTGCGCGCTGTCGTCGGTCTTGGTCCGCACGTACTGCAGGGTGGACTGCCCGAGCAGGAGCCCGGAGAGGAGGACCGCGGCAGCGAGCTTCACTGGGCCGCCGCCTGGACGGAGGCGCGGAGCGCGGAGACCGGCACCGGAGCACGCGCGGCCGGCTGCTGCCCGGCGGGCGTCACGAACTCGAGGCCCTCGACCGAGGAGGGGACCGCTCGGATCCCGGCCACGCCGTCGTCGACGACACGGTAGACGCCCTGGGAGAGCCCGACCACGCGGTGCATGCTCCCGACACGCTCCAGGAAGAGCACCACCCGCGCACCGGAGGGGATCTCGGCCACGCCGGACACCCGCTGGCCGATGCCGTCGACCTCACCACCGGGCTGGACCACGGTGATGCGGCCCCGTGCGCCTCCTTTCCAGGCCTCGCGGACCTCCACGACGACGTGGGTGACGATGCGGCGGTGATCGCCGGTCCACATGGAGCTCGTGGAGACGACCTGCCCGTCGACGACGTCGGTGGCGGCGGCGGTGAGCGCCGGCACATCCATCTGGAGGGCCACGCTGGCGAGAGCCGGAGCGGCGAGGAGCAAGAGGAGGAGGGCGAGGAGTTTCACGGGGTGCAGGGTACAGGGAGCCGGCTCAGCAGAACCGGTGAGTGGTGGGTGAACTTCCCGCGGCGAGCGCGTCGGTATGACGGGTGGTGACATCCTGGCGACGGGTCGCCCCAGAACCCCCCGGAACCCATGGAGAGAACCGTCCGGACACGGCGGATGTCAGACGGGCGAGGGGCAATGTTCCCCCGAGGAGCGAGGTCGTGGCAGCCATCCAGATGACCGTCGTGATGAAGCCGAGCCGTCCTGCCTTCATTTCGGCAGGAGACCCCGAGGACACGGCCTTCGTTCCGAGCGCAGGGATAGACTTTCTCTGCGGGGCCTGCGACCGGGTGGTGCTGTCCCGGGTGTCACCGAAGTTCGCCCTGCAGCACTCGTTTCGCTGCCCGCACTGCGGCGCGCTCAACGAGGCGCCCTGACTCCGCCGCCGCGCCTCCCGCTCGGCCGGCCTCGGCGGAGCGTGGTCCCCGCGCGGCGAAGCGTGCTGAGGATGGTGGGCAGCGCGGCCTTGTACTTCCGGGCCAGCTGCGCGCTGGTGGCGCCCTTCTCGTATTCCTTGCGGAGCTGAAGCGCCTGCGCGTCGTCGAACTTGGAAGGCGCGCCGCGCTGGCCGGTGCGGCGGCCATTCCGGGTGCTGCGCTCGGCGGTCCGGCCCGGAAGCCGCACCGTTCCTTCGAGGGCTCCGCTGATGCTCGAGAGTCGCCGCTCGAGCACCTCGTTGCGCTCGGCGATCCGTTCGATCTCCCGGGTCAGGTCGCGCAGCAGCCGCTTCAGATCCGCCATTCCGGTGTCCCTGGAGGCGCCGACGACAGGGTCGGCAACGACCGAGATGGCGCCCCCGAAGGGCACTCTAGCGTCGACCGCCCCGGGAGGACACTCCACCGGGCCAGAATTGCTTCTTGCTTGTTGATTGCGTCCGGAGAACGACGTCCCAGTGGCCCCAGTGGTCATTGCACCCACCCGTCCGAGATCAGCGACGGGCGGACCGGCTGAGCTGCCGGTCGACCACCGTCTTCATTTGCTCGAAGGAGACCGCTCCGACCACCCGCTCGCCGTTGATGAAGAAGGTGGGAGTCCCCTGCGCGCCCACCCGGGCAGCGAGCGCCTGGTCCTCCGCGATCCGCTGAGCGAGCGCGTCGTCGAGCAGGGCGCGGCGGAAGCGATCCAGGTCCATACCGAGCTCGCCGGCCCAGCGCTCGTAGGACTCGCGCGAAAGAGCGGCTTGCTGGGCGAACATCTTGTCGTGCATCTCCCAGAACTTCCCCTGAACGCGCGCCGCTTCGGAGGCCATCGCTGCCGGGAGGGCGTTGGCATGCATCGAGAGCGGCTGGTGCTTCCAGACAATGCGGACCTTGTCCCCGTACGCTTTGAGCACCTGCGAGAGGGTCTCCTCGCCGCGGGCGCAGAACGGGCACTGGAAGTCGGAGAAGGCGACGACGGTCACCGGCGCCCGCTCGTTCCCGCGGATCGGGTCACCGGCCCGCAGGGGCACCTCGACGACGGGAGCCGGCGAAGGAGCCTGGGCGACCAGGCTCTTCACGTTGCGCTCGCACAACTGGTCGTAGAACGCGCCGTCGAGCTTGGTCCCGGCCTGGGCGAGGTCCGCGGCCTTCTGGATCTCCTGGTCGATGACCCCCTTGAGCGCGTCGAAGGGCTGGGCGCCGGTCACCATCCGGCAGTTGAGGAAGAGGGTCGGGGTTCCGCTCGCGCCCACCGAGGTGCCGAGCTTGCTGTCCTCGTCGATCCGGACCCGTCCCGTGTGCTCGTCGATGGACCTCTTGAATTTGCCCTGGTCGAGCTTGAGCTCGTGGGCCCAGGTCTCGTACTGCGCCGGTGACAGCGCGGCCTGGTTGCCGAACATCTTGTCGTGCATCTCCCAGAACTTGCCCTGCTGCCGTGCGGCCTCGGCAGCCTCCGCGGCGGGCATGGCCTGGGGGTGCATGGCGAGTGGCTGGTGCTTCCAGACGATCCGCACGTCCTTGGGATAGCTCTCGAGGACCTGCTTGAGCGTCGGCTCGACCCTCGCGCAGAACGGGCACTGGAAGTCCGAGAAGAGCACAACGGTGACCTTGGCCACCTTCGGCCCGCGCGCCGGGTCGTTGTCTCGGACCGGAACCTTTGCCGCGGTCGGCGCTGGAGGAGCCGCCGGGGCCGTCGGCTGCGCCGGGGCGGTGGCAACGCCGCGCGCGATGATCGCCGCGTAGACCGCCGTGGCAGGAGTTCCGGCATTCACCATCCGCTCGGCGGAGGCGAGCTCTTCGTCGATGACCACCTTGAACTGCTCGAAGGGCAACGCGCCTTCGAGCTTGCGTCCGTTGATGAAGAAGGTGGGGGTGGCACCGGCGCCGAGCGAGTTGACCAGTTGCTGGTCGCGCTTGATCCGCGCATCGAACTTGCCCGAGCCCAGGCCCGCGCGGAACGCCGCGGGGTCGAGGCCCAGGCGCTGCGCCCCAGCCTCGAAGGTCGAAGCCTGGAGGTCCGGCGAGAGCGCGAACAGCTCGTCGTGCATCTCCCAGAACTTCGCGTCCCCCCCCATGGCACGGGCCTGCTCCGAGGCCACGGCCGCGGCCACTGCGTGCTCGTGAAAGGGCAGGGGATTGTGCTTGAAGACGAAGCGGACCTTCCCGGCGTAGGCGTCAGCAATCTGCTTGAGCGTGGGGACGGCTCGCTTGCAGAACGGGCACTGGAAGTCGGAGACCTCGACGATGGTGACCAGCGCGTCCGCCGGTCCGTTCACCGGAGAGTCCTCCACCGGAACGCGGTAGACGAGCCGCGCGGAGTCCGAGTGCCGGGCTGCGTCCGCGGCCGCCGGAGCCGGGGCCTGGATGAGGGCCGGCTTGTTGTTGCCGACGCCGCGCCCAACCAGGACCCCTACGCAAAGGCCCAGGCTCAGGGCCAACACCATTCGCCAGTGCTTCAACACGGGGAGCTCCTTGCTCTGGGGACGGAAGAACTGGCACGTCCCACGCCGCGTGAACGGGGGCAAGTGAGGGTTCAGCAACGAAGTCGGACTCAGCCCGATTGCTGCACCTTTCCAGAGGGATTTCCTCGGCCGGAGAGTCTCCATTCTCGCGCTGGCGGGACCCGCGAATCCGGCCGGGGCCGACGAAGGTGAGAGCTGGGTGACGATTCGTAGGCATCGCCGCGGCATCCATCGGGGAGGCTCACGTCAACGTGGAACGCCTCGCTGGAGCGCAGCGAACAACGCTCCCTAAACGAACAGGCAATTACGGCGACCCGTCGACAGACTCCCGCCCGATCGGTCTCTTGGTTCGACGGGTGCGTAGCGACACCACTACAAAAACATAAAACATCTGTAAATGTTTGTTACACCGTTCCACGAGTCGTAGACGTCACCGCAACGTCGCTACCTGTGCGGGCGAGCGGGCAGGTACACAGCGTCCGCGTTCCGCGGGGCCACGTCAGGGCTTCACGCAGCGCCGAGGAGGACGTCATCCTCCGGGGAGGAACACATGTGTAGTCGTCTGCTGAATCGAGTCCGGACATCCCTCGCAACAGCTCTCACAACATTCGCCGTCGTGGCGGCTGGCCCCGCCTCGGCGCAGGTCGCCAACAACTGCCCGAACTACCTCGCGGGTGACACCACCAACGGGGCGTACTGCATCAACGGTTCCGACACGCTGTTCGACGTCATCACCAAGTCGATCCAGAACAAGGTGACCAAGGACAAGGCTGCGCTCGCAGCCGGAACCCCAGCTGCGCCCATCATCTTGCAGGGCACCACCGGCACGGCGGCTCAGAAGAGCGCGCTCTATTACAACGGAGGCGGGTCGGGTAACGCCTTCAACTCGATGAAGGCCGGCGCCCCTACGGGCGGCGGGGCCATCACCGGCGGCGGCCTGGGCACCCAGAGCATCGGGGGAATGTCCCGCAACTTCCGCCCCTCCGACGTGGTGCAGTTCCCCAGCTGGCAGCCCACGGTCCAAAACGTTCTGGGCCTCGACGCAGCGGTGTTCATCGTCAAGAACACCCCGAACCGGTTCAAGAACTTCGCCCTGCCGCTGCTCCCGGCGGACAACACCAAGGCGAATCCGAATACGCCGACACTCGCGATCAACTTCGGCACGCCGGGTTCGGGCTACGACCAGATCATGGAGGTCATCCTCTCCGGCATCGACGGCTCGGGCACCACGGCCGCCTGCTCGGACCCCCGCCGCGTTCAGGCGGTTGCGGACTTCTCTTCGGCCAACGGCGTCGCGGCCATCACCCACGTCTATCGCCGTGACGAGAACTCCGGCACGACGGACACCTTCAAGGACAAGGTCGCCGTCGGCCGCTTCTGCAACGGCAACGCGATCGGCGTCCTCGGAACCAACACCAGCAACTACAACCTGAACAACCAGGATTTCGACCCGATCCGCAGGCCCTGCGACGCGCCGAACGCGAGCCGAATTGCGGTTGCCTGCACCGACCTCACCACCGGACTGGCCTGCACCGACAGCGTTGCGAACCCGAACTGCACCCAGGGCCTGGTGACCGCTCTGTCCGACAACGACCCGGGCATCAGCGACATCACCGTCTCCATCGCTACCCGCGTCAGCAACGACTCCACCGGTGCCACCATCGGCTACGCCGGTCGCGAGGGCGTACGCATCAGCACCCTCAACACCGCCGGGCCGCTGATCAACACCTTCCCCCCATCGGACACGCTGGTCCGTGCCAACAATTACATGCTGTCCCGCCGCCTGTTCCTGCAGCGCGGCCCGAACAGCCCCCCGGTCGACTCCACGGTGAATCCGACGGCGACGTCCGTGCGGAGCAACTCGACTGGCGTCTGTCCCTCGGGCCAAACCTGCACCGAGCGGGTCCAGAACACCAATACCACTTCCAGCACGATCAAGTGCCCGCAGAACACGGGGAACATCTGCGCCGGTGGTGGCACCACGCAAACTGCCTTCGAGGACGCGCTCTTCAACTACATGACCGACCCCGCCGGCTTGGGCAGTCAGGACGCGGCGCCGGGGCGCTGCAACACCGACCCGATCCTCAAGCAGTATGGCTTCCTCACCTGCCTCGACGACTGCACCCTCACCCCATCCGGCGGGTCGAACCTCTGCTCGTTGACCCCGTACACCAACCCGGCCTCTCCCCCCAGTGCCTGTCTCCCGACTGCCCAGTTCGCCGCCACGGGGAACTGGACCTACGGAGCGGTCACCAACGGCGGGACCTCGTCGGCGACATGCTGCTCCAACGGAGCGTCGGCTGCTGCGGGCGCCTCCTGCCCGGCGGCGACCTCTGGCCGAGGGGCGAACTTCGCCTGCTCCAGGGCCGGCGTGCAGGCCGAATGCGCAACCGGGACGACCTGTAGCGACCTCGGAAACGGTCTCCTCGTCTGCCAGTAGGCGAAGGCAGTCCGACAACTGGAGCGCCGGGCCGAGCGTGCTGCAGCGACTCGCGGGCCTTCGTGAAGACAGATCAAGAACAGCAAGCGTCTGCCGTGATTAGAAGCCACATCTTTTGAAGTCAATTGGAGAAAACAAAAATGATTCTGACATCCAAGCTGAGGAGCCTCGCGCTCGCCGTCGCGGTCGTCACCGCGGCGTTCGGCGTCGGCTGTAACAGTACCCCCAAGGCACCGGGGACCGGACAGGCCAAGCTGTCGGTCTCGTCCGCTGCTCTGAATGTTTCCAACATCGCCCGGGTGGACGTGGCGATCACCGGCGGGACGCCGGGACCGATCACTCCCATCTCGGCCACGTTGACCAAGGCCCCGAACGGGACGCAGTGGACTGGCAACATCACCGGCATTCCCGCCGTCGCAGGACTCCGCTTCACCGCCTCGGCGTACAGCGACAACAACGCGGCCAACCTCATCTACCAGGGGAGCACGCTGTCGGACATCACCGCGGGCGCCACGGCGACCATCGTGATCATCCTCCAGGAGCAGAATGTGCCGCCCGGCCCGACCAACTACGCTCCGGTCATCACCGCGGTCAGCTCGAGCGGGTCGCAGGTGACGCCCAGCACGGTGGTGGGCGTCGGCTTCTCCACTCAGGATCCGGACGGGAACTACCCGCTGACGTACCAGTGGTCGTCCAGCTGCACCCCCGGAACTGACAACGGTACCTTCACCGCCGCGAGCGGAACACTGGGCACCGCGAGCACTGCTTCGGGAACCATTCTCAACTCCAACACCACCTGGAAGGCGCCGGTCACCAACAACACCGTGTGCACGCTCGGGATCCAGGTCACCGACAACAACACCGTCCAGGGCAAGAGCTCGGTCCAGACGTTCTTCACCATCACGGTGATCAACAACACCGGGTCAGCCAACATCGTCGCCTTCCCCAACAGCTTCCCGATCATCTCGGTCTTCCGGGGTGACATCGCCTACAACTACGACGCGACTGCGGTCACCCCGGTGGGCGGCGTTGGCCAGAAGGGCAACATCTTCGCCACCGCCACCGACCCGGACGGCGACAACATCCGGTACGACTTCCAGGTGAAGTGCGGCAACCCCATCCCGGCCTCGATCGCGGTGGGTTCCGACCTGACCTCTCAGCTCTCCTTCGCGACCCAGACCGGCAACAGCGGAGCCCCGGCAAACCCCACCTGGTCGCTGACCGACCCGGCCCAGAGCTGCATCTTCGCGGCCAGCATCCACGACCTCTGCACCGCTGGGAACTGCGGTGCTGCGCTTCCTGTCGGCACCCCGGGGCGCCTTGCGGACGGAGCAGACCGCGGGGGCATGACCACTGGCTTCCTGAACTTCATCGCTCCAGCCCAACCACAGAAGGCTCCCTTCATCGTCCGGACCAGCGCTCCGAACGTGAGCGGCCCCAGCGGCGCCACGGTCCTCAACCCGAGCACGACCTACAACTTTGGCGTCGAGGCGACGGACCCGGCGGGCGGGAATCTGACGGTCACTTGGACCCCGAGCGTCGGCACGACCTCTGCGGCAACCAACACCGGCAACATCAAGAGCGCCATCCAGTACACCTCTCCGGCGTCGCTCCTCCCCACCATGACGCTCACCGCGCAGATCACCTCCAGCAAGTCCGGCCTGAGTACGACCGTCATCTTCAACCTCGTGGGGTCCGATCCTTGCGTTGGCCAGCCGGATGGGACCGCCTGCGGCACGGGCAATCTGTGCCAGACAGGGCAGACCTGCACCGCGGGCGTCTGCGGCGGCGGCACTGCCGTGGTCTGCACGGGTGCAGACCAGTGCAACAACGCGACGTGTAACCCGAACACCGGTTGTGGCACGGCGCCCAAGGCTACCGGTACGATCTGCAGCGACGGCAACGCCTGCACCGGGACCGCCGCAAGCCCTGACGCCTGCGCGGCTCCGGTCGCCGGCGTGTCGGCGTGCGTTGGGGGGGGCCAGGTGCCACCTCCGGTCGCCGCCGCCTGCTTCATTCAGTACACCACTGCGCAGTGCGTCCCCGCCACCGGATACCCCGCCCCGGCGCCTTCGCCGGCCGGAACTGCCTGCACCGGTACAAACCTGTGCTTCCAGGCCTACGCCTGCAACGGCACCGGGACCTGCGCTGGTTCCAACCCGGTCAGCTGCACCGCCGGGCAGTGCACCAGCGGCGGCA
This sequence comes from Actinomycetes bacterium, assembly GCA_036510875.1. Lineage (NCBI taxonomy): Bacteria > Bacillati > Actinomycetota > Actinomycetes > Actinomycetes bacterium. The sequence continues at coordinate 10,306 of DATCDE010000239.1, read as the reverse complement.
CCTGCAATCCGTCCACTGGGACGTGCCAGGGCGGAACCAATCAGCCTGGCGGCACGGCCTGCAATGACGGCAATGCCTGTACCACCAGCGATCAGTGCGGCGGCACTCCGGTGGCCGGAAACGGCGTCTGCTCGGGTACTCCGCTCTGCACTGCGGGTTCGACGTGCAACCCGGTTGGTCCGGTCTGCGTGGACACGGCGGTCGTTCCGCAGGTGGCCGTCAGCGTCCAGCTGTCCAACTTCCAGGGTGTTGCTCTCTCCACCGATGGGTCGGCCTTCGTGACCGGCAACCTCGGCGGGACGAAGGTGTTCGGGACGACGACGCTGACCTCGGCCGGTGCGAACGACATCTTCGTCGGAAAGTACAGCCCGGCCGGTTCGGTGCTGTTCGCCAAGAACTACGGCGATGCGAATGACCAGGCGACGACGGGGATCGCCGTGACCAGCTCGGAGGTGGTCGCGGTTGGCCAGTTCAGCGGCGCGTTCAACGGTCTCAACAACGGCCAGGCGTACGCGATCGACTACCTGCTCTTCCTGAACCCGAGCACGGGTGCGGTGACGGCGGCCAAGCAGTACGATCTCGGTCTCGGCGGGAACTTCGCCGCCATCGGCGCCAACCCCACCCTCGGTCTGGTGGCGGTGTGCGGTCAGACCGTCATCGCGGCGACCACGCTCGTCCCGGGTGCCGTGTACGCCGGGGGGACGACGGACGTGGTCATCGCGGTGTTCGACTCGACTGGTGCGCTTCAGTGGTCGAAGCAGGTTGGTTCGGCCAACGGCGAGGCCTGCACGGCGATCACCATCGACAACAACGGCAACGTGATTGCGGCTGGTAAGTACGACGGTACCGCCCCTGCACTCGGGTTCACCGGGACTCCGCTCCCGCCTCCGGGCAGCAGCTTCCGCAAGCACATCTGGGTGGCGACGTTCAACGGCACGACCGGTGCGGCCATCGCCCAGACGAGCTTCGGTTCCGGCGCCGGAAGCCACCAGCCGAACGCCATCGCCGTCGACTCCTCGAACAACTACATCGTGTCCGGTCTGTTCAGCTCGACTCTTCCGTTCGGTGCCTACACCGTCGGGACGCCGTGCACCGCCGCCCAGGCCGGCTGTCTGGTCTCCGCCGGTAGCTCGGACGCGTTCGTGACCAAGCTGAACCCGACCACGCTCGCTCCGTCGTTTGCCACTCGACTCGGAGGGTTGAGCGCGGATGAGGGACGTGGCGTCGCAGTGGATTCGTTCGGCAACATCACGTTCGTCGGTCTGATCAACGGCGCGACCACCAGCAGCTCCCTCACCCCGACCACGGTTGCTCCCGCGGCAGTCCCGGCCCTGACCACCCCGAGCGGCAACTCGGCGGCGATCGTCGTCAAGATCCCGGGCACCACCGGCATCTACAACCCGGCGACCGCCAATGTGTACGGCAATACCACCAACACGGTGAACGCCAACAAGGTGTCGATCAACAGCCAGGGAACGGGCGCGGTAAAGGACGAGGTCGCGTTCGGTGGCGAGTACAACGGAACGCTGAACTTCGGTGGTTCCAGCAGCGCGATCAGCACCACCACTGGCGGCAACGAGGACTTCCTCGTCTTCGGCAAGCTGCAGTAGTCCTGATTGAACGGGGAGCGCGCTGAACGGCGCTCCCTCCATGGATGAACGGACGCCGTCCACCCGGGAGCCTCGGGTGGGCGGCATCTTCGTTTGTGAAGGCCAGTCCCGTTGGAGTCACCAATTGCCTGTTGATTTCACCCCCGCCCGACCTGCTACGAGGCCGCCGTTCGGACCGCTGCTCGGCCCGACCCTCTCGAAATGTCCTGCTCGATGACCTGCCTCAAGCGCCTCGCCTTCCGCTGTTCCTCGGGGGCTGCTCTGCTGGCGGCCCTCTTCCTCGCCGCCTGTCAGTGCTCGTCCCGCGCCCCAGCCGCCGGGAGACTCGCTGCCGGGACGACGGTTCGGTGTGACGGGGATGCCGGCCCATGCGCTCCCCGGCCCATCCTGGCGACGAGCCTGGATGGGGTCATCCTGCGCGGCCTCACGGTGGACCTGAGCGGTGAGGTGCTGGTGACGGGGCTCCTCCGTCCGGGCCTCCGGGAGTTCGATGGGATGTCGGTCGGAACCGCCGGTGCCAGCGACCTCTTCGCCGCCCGCTTCGAACCGGCGAGCGGACGCCCTCGCTGGGTCCGGCGCTTCGGACACCCCACCGAGCAGGAGCCGACCGGAGCTGCGGTCACTGCCGATGGCACGATGGTGATCGTCGGTCACTTCATCGGGCCGCTCGTCGCGGATGGAGTGAAGCTGGCGAGCACCGGCTTCCCCCGAGGCAACTTTCTCCTGGGGCTGGGGGCCGCCGACGGCAAGGCCCGCTGGGGCCACGTCTTCGACGAAGGGGCGGATGGCACGCTGGAAGCCATCGCCTCGCATCCAGCACTGAATCGGGTGGCGGTGTGCGGATGGGCGGGTCCCCCGGGGTCGAGCCTCGCGCCGGGGGAAGCCTCCGGAGGCGGGCGGGATGCAGTCGTCGCCGTGTTCGACTCATCTGGCCGCAAGCTCTGGTCGCAGCTGCTCAAGGGGCCGGAGAATCAGGAATGCGACGCGGTGGCGATGGACGCGACGGGCGACGTCTACGTCGCTGGTCGATACAACGGCAGCTTCTCGGTGACGGATTCTCCACTCCCCACGCCCGGGTCCCCCAACCGGCACTGGATCTGGGTCGCGAAGCTCGATGGGCGGAGTGGCGCTCCCCTGGCCCAGGCCGGGTTCGGCTCCGGGCCTGGAGTGCAGCGGCCCTACGGGCTCGCAGTGGACGATTCGGGGCGGCTGGCGATCGCCGGGAGCATGACCAACACGCTGCCCTTCGGCGGGTCGATCGAGAAGCTCACCAGTGCAGGGGCGGTCGATGCCTTCGTCGCCCTGCTCGACTCGCGGAGCTCGCCCCCGTTCGCGGCGCGCTGGGCCGTGCGGCTCGGCAGCCGGAGCATCGATGAGGCCCGCAACGTCATCTTCGAGCCCACCGGAGACGTGCTGGTCACCGGCCTCTTCACGGGACACGCAAACGGGGCAGCGGAGCTGGTCGCCGAATGGCCCGGGACGGACGCGTTCTTGCTCGAGCTCGACGGCAGCACGGGCGTCACCCGGGGAGCCAGCAGCTTCGGAGATGCGGAGACCCAGACCGGGAACAAGCTCGGGGTGGGCTCGGCTCCTTCAGGCCCTTCCTTCGTCGTGCTCGGAGGCGAGTATGCCGGAACGCTCGACTTCAAGGTCGGGGCACCGCTGCGATCGAACGGGGCGTCCTTCCTGCTGTTTGCTCGCTAGAAGCCGATCCTCGGTTTTCCGCCGACAGTTCACCAAAGTGTAAAGAAGAAATTCGGCGTTCCAGCGCAGATTGCGCCGTCGTCCACCGGGAACCCTGAATGAATTCGGCGCCGCACCCTGGTCACTTCCCGGGATTCCGACTTGCGCCGCTCCTCCTGGTCTGGGGGCTCGCGAGCTGCACCTGCGGGACGCCCCCGCCGCCGCCCGTGGGCGCGGCCCGGGTTCTCGTGTCCTGCACCACGGCTTGCGACGCGATCAACCGGGTCACCCTCACCGTCACCGCCGGGGACGGCGCTGCGATGAACCCGATCGGAGCCGACCTGCCAGCGAGCGGCTCACAGTGGTCCGGGCGGATCTCCACCATCCCGGTCGGGGCCGGGCGGCGCTTCGACGCGGTCGGCTACGGCGCGGACGGAAGCCAGCTCCAGACCGGGAGCGCCAGCAGCGACATCAGCGCCACCAGCGTCGCCGTGGTGTCCATTGCCCTCAACCCGCCGCAGCCCCCGGGAGGCAACCATCCGCCGGTGATCGACGGAATCTCCGCCTCGTCCAATCCGGTCCCGTCTGGCGTCACGGTCACGGTCATCGTCACCGCGCACGACCCCGATCCGGGGGACACGCTCGGCTATCTCTGGCAGGCGACCTGTGGTTCCTTCGAGATGCCGTCGCGTCCGACCTCCCACTGGACCGCTCCGGCCGCCGAGGGAACTTGCACCCTCTCGGTCAGGGTGACCGATCCTCACGGGGCGAGCGTGTCCGCGGCGCTCCCGCTCACCGTCTCGGCGACCGGAAGCGCGACGGTGGGGACGGTCTTCAACGACTGGCCAATCATCACCAGCCTCAGCACCCGCATCGTGCTCGGAAGGCAGATGACCGGTGAACTGGCGGTCAGCGCCACCGATCCCGACGGGGACCCCCTCTCGTACGCTTGGACGTCGACCTGCGCGGGGCTCACCTTCGACATCACTCCGCCCTACGGCCCGACGACACCGCACTTCATGATGCCGGGACCGAGCGCCGCGTGCACCGTCGCGGTCACCGTCACCGATCCTCCGACCCGCGGAGGGTTGGTCACCGGATCCCTGGGGCTGCCCGCGAACGCGCTGTGCCTCGGCGTCATCTGCGGACCCGGGCAGACCTGCGACCCGTCGGACGGGAAGTGCAAGGGGACCGAACTCTGCGCCAAGGTGATTTGCCCTCCGGCCACCGACCTCTGCCACGTCGCTGGCACCTGCGATCCGGCGACCGGACTCTGCTCCCCCCAGATCCCCAAGACGTGCCCCAGCGGGCAGACCTGCGATCCGGTGGACGGGGTCTGCAAGGGAGCCTCCGGAGCGTCGGCCGTGGTCCCGTACAGTGCCGCGAGCCTCCACTTGACGAGCTTCCAGGGGGTGGCGCTGGCCCTCGATGGCGCGTCGTACGTGACCGGAAACCTCACCGGCACGCAGACTTTCGGAAGCTTCACCCTCACTTCCGCCGGGGCCAACGACATCTTCGTCGGCAAGTACACCTCGACCGGCACCGTGGCCTTCGCCCGGAACTTCGGTGACGCGAGCGACCAGACCACGACCGGCATCGCGGTGACCAGCACCGCGGTGGTGGCCATCGGGCAATTCAACGGCCAGTTCAGCGGCCTCAACAACCCCAAGTCCTATGCGATGGATTATGTGCTCTTTCTCGATCCGGCCACCGGTGCGGTCGCCGCGGCACAGCAGTACGACCTCGGCCTCGGTGGCAACCTCGTGTCGGTCGGTGCCAATCCCAGCCTTGGACTGGTCGCGGTGTGTGGTCAGGCGGTCCAGGCAGCCACTCAGCTCGTCCCGGGCGCCACGTACGCCGGCGCGACCGATGTGGTGATTGCCCTGTTCAACTCGGCCGGCGCGCTTCAGTGGTCGAAGCAGGTCGGGAGCGCCAACGGGGAGAGCTGCACGGCGATCACCGTGGACCGGAACGGCGACGTGGTCGCGGCCGGCAAGTACAGCGGCGTCGCTCCGGCGTTGGCCTTCACTGGCACCCCGCTCCCGCCCCCGGGAAGCTCCTTTCGCCAGCATCTCTGGGTGGCGAAGTTCAATGGCACCACCGGTTCCGTCATTGCCCAGAAGAGCTACGGGGCCAACGCAGGGAGCCATCAGCCGAACGGCATCGCGACCGATGGGGCCAACAACTACGTGCTGGCGGGCCTGTTCACCGCAGGGCTGCCCATCGGGGCGAACAACGGGACGACGACCGCTTGCACCTTGGCGCTCCCGGGGTGCCTCCTCTCGGCCGGCGGCTCGGATGCGTTCGTCGTCAGGCTCGACCCGACCACGCTCGGCGCCTCCTTTGCCACGCGCCTCGGTGCGACGGGTGCCGACGAGGGGCGGGGCGTGGGGGTGGACTCCAGAGGCAACATCACCTTCGTGGGGCTGCTCAACGGGTCGACCACCAGCAGCACCGTCACCCCGAATGGAGTGGCCTCGGCCGCGGTTCCGGCGCTCACCGCTCCGAGCGGTGTCAACCCGGCTGCGTTCGTCGCAACGGTCCCCGGCACCACCGGGGTCTTCGACGGCGCCACGGCCAAGCCGTACGGGAACGACACCAACTCGGTGAACGCCAACAAGGTCGCGGTCAACGATCAGGGCAGTGGAGGCGTGAAGGACCTGGTGGTGTTCGGCGGCGAGTATCAGGGAACGGTCGACTTCGGCGGGAGCAGCAGCCCGGTCACCACGACGACCAATGCCAACGAGGACTTCCTGGTCTTCGCGAGGCTCCAGCCGTGAACGTCTCGACCGTCCCCCGCCTCACTCCCTGTCGTGGCTGCCCTCCTGCCGAAGACCAGAAGGGCGGCGAGTGAGGGGCCATGCTCCCGGGCAGTTCCGAACTTGGAGACCGTGGAGCGCCGCCTTGACGGCGGCGCTGGCCATCACCGCCACGCCCTATGGGCGGGCGCACGCCGCGGAGCAACCAGGAGCGGGAGCCCCGGCCCCGAAGGCGCCCGTCCGAACGCTCGACATCAACGAATTCCGGGTCGAGGGCGTGACCGTGCTCAGCGGGATCCAGGTGGAGCAGGCACTCGTTCCCTTCATCGGCCCGAGCCGGACGCTCGAGGACGTGGAGAAGGCCCGCGCTGCCCTCGAAAAGGCCTACACCGACCGGGGCTACCAAACGGTGCTGGTGGCCATCCCGGCGCAGACGGTGCGCGAGGGCGTGGTGTCCCTCAAGGTAATGGAAGGCAAGGTGGGCCGGCTCCGGGTCAACGGCGCGCACTGGTTCTCGCCGTTCGCCATCAAGCAGCTGGCGCCCTCGGTCCAGGAGGGCACCGTTCCCAACTTCGACGCACTGGTGGGCGACATCGTGGTCCTCAACCAGTGGCCCGACCGCCGGGTGACGCCAGCGGTGCGCCCCGGCAGCGAGCCGGGCACCGTGGACGTCGACCTGAACGTCCAGGAGACCTTTCCCCTCCACGGCTCGGTGGAGGTCAACAACCGTTACAGTGTAAACACTGTCCATGTTCGGCTCAACGGCGCCATCAGGTACGACAACCTCTGGCAGCTCGGCCACTCGCTCGGCTTCTCCTTCCAGATTGCCCCGGCCAACCCATCACAGGCCTTGGTCTTCGCCCTCAACTACCTCGCGCGGTTCCCCGGCGCGCCCTGGTTCACCCTGGCGGTCAACGGGGTCATCCAGGAGAGCGAGGTCTCGACGCTCGGAGGAACGGGAGTTCTCGGTCGGGGGCGAATGCTCGGCGCCCGAGCGGTGTGGAATCTTCCGGGGTCCACCCAGTTCTTTCACTCGCTGAGCTTTGGCCTCGACTGGAAACTGTTCTTCGAGGACATCTCCTTTGGAGGGGAAACCTCCAGCGTCCCGATCCGCTACTGGCCCTTCACCTTGCAGTACGCATCGAGCTGGCTCCGGGGCAGCTCGCAGGTGGTGTTCAACGTCGCCACGGTGATGAACATCGGCGGTCTGTCGAGCCCCAATTCCCAGTTCGACAACAAGCGCTACAAGGCGACGGCCAACTTCATCTATCTCAAGGGGGATCTCGGCTACACGCAGGAGATCCCTGGCGGGCTCCAGCTCTTCCTCAAGGCGAGTGCGCAGTATTCGGGCCGTCCGCTGGTCGCTCCCGAGCAGTACACATCCGGCGGCGCCGAGTCGATCCGCGGCTATTACGAGGTCAACTCCGCAGGCGACTCCGGCGTGAGCGGGACGGTGGAGCTCCGGAGCCCCACGCTCTCGCGATGGCTCGGGCCCACCGTGACCGAGTGGCGCTTCCACCTCTTCACCGACGCGGGGAAGGTGTGGATCCACGAGCCGCTCCCGGAGCAGAAGGTGTTCGCCACGCTCTGGGGGGCGGGAGCCGGCACGCGCATCCGGATGTGGGACCACCTCGCCGCCGGCCTGGACGTGGCCATCCCCCTGACCCAGGCATCGCCCACCGTCCAGTACCAGTGGCGGATCCACTTCCGCGTCGCTGGAGAGTTCTGAGCATGGAGACCTGCATGTCGATTCGACGGAGTTTCACCGGCCTGGTCGCCGGGCTGTTGCTTGTACCGGCCGCGGCCCACGCCTACTGGAACGACGAGTGGACCGCGCGAAAGCGGCTGCAGATCGACACCAGCGCCGCCGGAGCCAACGTCACCGAGGCCATCGGCCCGGCTGCGGTGCTGGTCCGGCTCACCCCGGGCAACTTCCGCTTCGACGCGGCCAAGGAGGACGGGAGCGACCTGCGCTTCATCGCCGGCGATGACAAGACGCCGCTCAAGTTCCACGTCGAGAAGTACGACGCGCTCCTGGGCGAGGCGCTGGTCTGGGTGGGGCTGCCCGAGCTCAAGCCCGGGGCGAAGACCGACCTCTGGATCTACTTCAAGAACCCCAAGGCGGTCCCAGCCGAGGACAGCAAGGGGACCTACGACCCAGGCATGGCGCTGGTCTACCACTTCGCCGAGCGTGGACAGCCGCCGCGCGACTCGACGACCTGGGGCAATCACGCGGTCACCGCCGGAACCGGCACCGACGGCGCGCAGATCGGCCGGGGCCTGTAGCTCGACGGGACCTCCACCGTCACGCTCCCCACCGGACCCTCGCTGTCGTGGAGCGCGGGCGCGAAGATGACCTGGTCCATCTGGGTGAAGCCGGCGGACGGCGCCGCCACCGGCGTGCTCTTCAGCCGGCGCGACGGCGGGCGGGCCTTCCTGGTCGGCATGGACGGGGGCAAGCCCTTCGTCGAGGTGGCGACGGACGGTGCGCCGCAGCGGGCGACCGCGCCGGTGGGCTTCGGGGCGGACAAGTGGCACCACCTCGCGGTCACCGCGGGCGACGCCATCACCCTCTACGTCGACGGGGCAGCCGTGGCGAAGCTGGAGACGAAGCTCCCGGCGCTCGACACCCCTGCGCTGCTCGGCGCCGACGTCGCGGCGAAGGACCCGGGCAGCAAGGCGCTCCCTGGGCTGAAGGGTGAGGTGGACGAGCTCGGGATTTCCAAGGTGGAGCGGCCCGCGGGCTACCTCCAGGCGGCCGCCATCTCCCAGGGCAGCGACCCGGGGAAGTTCCTCGTCGCCGGTCAGGACGAGGAGAACGGCGGGTGGTCCACCGGGTACCTCGCGGTGATCCTCAAGTCGGTGACGCTCGACGGCTGGGTGGTCATCGGGCTGCTGGCGATCATGGCGGTCGTCAGCTGGATGGTGATGTCCAGCAAGGCCGCCTACCTGAGCGCGGTGGAGCGGGCCAACGACGCCTTCACCGAGAAGTTCCGGGCCTCCAAGAGCAGCCTTCAGGAGCTCGTGCTCACCCGGGACGCGGCCGCGCTCGGCGGTCCCAAGGTGGCGCAGAACTCCTCCCTGTACCGGCTGTTCCGGATCGCCGCCGACGAGATCCGGCACCGGCTCGAGGCCGGCCGCGCACTCACCTCGGAAGCCATCGAGTCCATCCGGGCGACGCTCGACGCCGGCCTGGTGCGCGAGAACCAGCGGCTCTCCAAGCGGATGGTGCTGCTCACCATCGCCATCTCCGGCGGACCGTTCCTGGGGCTCCTGGGCACGGTGGTCGGGGTGATGATCACCTTCGCGGCCATCGCGGCCGCAGGCGACGTGAACGTCAATGCCATCGCCCCGGGAATCGCCGCAGCGCTGGTGGCCACGGTGGCCGGTCTCGCCGTCGCCATCCCCGCACTGTTTGGCTACAACTGGCTACTGACGCGGGCCAAGGACGTCACGGCCAACATGCAGGTCTTCGTCGACGAGCTGGTCACGAAGATCGCCGAGGCGTACGCGGACGGCGTCTCGTCGGTCCGCCCGGTTTCGCCGGTCCAGCCCGTGCCCGCGGCGAAGCGTCCCCCTCCGCCCCCGCGCGAGGCCGTGCCGTCGCCGGAGGTGGGCCGATGAAGGCCCAGTCAGAGGACAAGGTCTACGACGACATCAACATCACGCCGATGCTCGACCTGGCGTACGTGCTGCTCGTCATCTTCGTCATCATGACCACCGCCACGGTGCAGGGGATGCGCGTGAACCTGCCCAAGGCCAGCCCGGCGAAGAGCCTGGCCAAGCCGACGACCAAGGCGATCACCGTCACCCAGGACGGGAAGATCTTCCTCGACACAATCCCGGTGACCCTCCCCGAGCTGGAGCAGCGGCTCGCCCAGCAGAAGGCCATCACCCCCGAGTTCCCGGTGGTGGTTCGCGGGGACGGCCAGGTCCAGTACCAGGGCGTGATCGACGTGCTCGACCTGCTGGCCAAGCTGAACATCACCACCGTCGGACTCGCCACCAAGCCGCTGGTGAAGTGACGTGACCGAGCCGCGCGCACCCCGGGAGGACGACTCGCCGCTCCCGCGGGCGGGCGACTTCGTGCGGCGGAACGGCGTCCAGCTGGCGGTGGGCCTGGTGCTGCTTGCGGGCGCGGCGTACGCGGTGCGGTGGATTGCCAGCAACCGCGAGTCGCCGCGGCCGCGCAAGGTGATGCAGTTCTCGGTGGTCACGGTGCAGCCGAAGCCTCCTGAGAAGCCGCCGCCTCCT
>DATCDE010000238.1 GCA_036510875.1 Actinomycetes bacterium | reverse complement strand
GACGGCCTCGACGACGACGTCGGCCCGCAGCCGCTCCCCGGTGCTGAGCTCGACGCCGGCCACCCGGTCCGCGCCGAGGAACCGGGTCACCGTGGCGCGCAGGTGGAAGGTGACCCCCCGCTGCTCGTGGCGGCGGCGCAGCTCCGCGCCCAGCATCGACCCGAGCGGGTGTACCAGCGCGTCGGCGTCGGCGGCCGTGACCGCCACCTCGCAGCCGAGCCCACGGGCCGTCGCTGCCACCTCGCAGCCGATGAACCCGGCGCCCACGACGACGACCCGCACCCCCTCATCCAGCACCGCCCGCAGGCCGATGGCGTCGTCCAACGTCCGCAGCACGTGCCGGCCGGCAGCGACGGTCGCGGGCGGTCCCGGCGCGGCCAGCCGCCTCGACCGCAGCCCGGTGGCGATGACCAGCCCGTCGTAGCCCAGCTCGGTGGAATCGGCCAGCCGCACCACCCGGGACTCGAGGTCCACCGACTCGGCAGGAACTCCCAACCGCCACTGCACATCGGCCACGCTGGCCCGGAGCGGGAATGCAACCGCGTCGTGGGACACCTCGCCGGAGAGGACCTCCTTGGACAGAGGGGGCCGGTTGTACGGCCGGTGGACCTCCTCGCCGACGGCGACGATCTCCCCCGCGAACCCGGCCCTGCGCAGCGACTCGACCGTCCGCAGGCCGCCCATCGCGGCGCCGACGACGACGACACGCTGGGGCACGGCTCGGCCCTCCCGGGATCCTCGGCTAGCACGCGGGCCCCGATTGTCTCCCCGGCCGCGCGGTCGGACCGCACCGGCCCGGCCGCGAGTCAGACCGTGAGCAGCGGAACCATCACGAGCAGCACCGCGCAGTTGGCGATCTCTACGAGCCCCCTCACGACCTGGCCACTATCTGCTGCAGGACACGCAGTAGCGCCCGAACGGGCGCACCTCGAGGCGCTCCAGCGGGATCGGACCGCCGCACCGCGCGCAGCAGCCGAACTGCCCGGAGTCCATCCTGGCCAGCGCGTCAGCCACATCAAACGGCCGTCCGCTCCGCGTCCCCCAGCGAACGCAGGGCAGCCATCAGCGGTGCCTGGGCGGCCGCATCGGTGAGTGACCCGTCCTTGCGCAGCTGCGCAAGGGCCGCACTCGCGGCCGTCATCTGGCGCTCGCAGTCCGAGCGAAGCGACTCGAGCTGGAGGCGCAGCACGGCCAGCTGGGCGCTGCTGAGCTGCGCTGTTCGCGCGTGCGCCTCGGCCGACGGGTGGTCGTGGGTGGGGCGGTAGGTCGTGCGGATCGACATCAAGTGCTCCTGGTTGACACGGCGAACGCGGTCAGGGCGCGAGGTCGGAGCTGTCAGAGGCGCTGAGCGCCCTTGGCCACGAACCCGACGGCCGAGTGCTCGGCGGTCGGGGCGGGGTCAGCTCCGGATCGCCCCAGGCGGCGATCGAGGCGCGCCTCCGCGCTGCGGTACGGACTCGGTGCGCGGAGCAGGGCGACGCCAGGAGGCGATGCACAGCAGCAGGAGGGCCGTGACAAGTACCTGGAGGGTGGCCGCCGTCGAGCCGCGTAAGCCCTGGACGTCCGTGCGCACCGCGACGACCGCGCGAGTGACCTCCCGGTCGGCCACGCTCTGGACGGCGGTGACCGCCGATGGGAGGTCCGCGCTGTCCCAGGCGCCGGCCGCAACCGCCTGCCCGCCCATGGGCTGGACACCGGCCGCCGGGCCGGCTGTCGCGACCCCGAGGCCGAGAGCCATGAGCGCCCCGGCCAGTGCTGCCAGCACGACAGTGGCGCGACGCACGGACCCGGTCACACGTTCAGGCTACGCGATGGGCGGACGCAGGGCAGGGCCAGAAAGTGCCGCCCTCACCCGGTCAGCGGCCGGCATCCGCGTCCGGCTGGAACAGCCCCACGACGTTGCCCTCCGGGTCGCGCACGTACGCCGCCCAGCCAAAGCCGGGAACCGCCGCCCGGTCGGACACGACCTCGCCGCCGGCGGCTCGAACCCGATCCAGCACCGCGCCGATGTCCCCGACCCCCGCGACCAGCACCGGGCTGCGGTGCAGGTCGCCCCGGGCGATCAGAGCGCCGTCCGCGCCAGCCTCGTCCGGGGCGCCGGCTCGCACCAGCCAGTACTGCTCGTCGCCGTACCCGGAGATCTCCCAGCCCAGCGCGTCCCGGTAGAACGCGAGGGCGCGCGGCGGGTCGTCGACGGGGATCTCGAAATGGACGATCTTGGACATGGCCGTCCCTCCGTCGTCATCGGTTCCAACCTCCCGCTCTTCCCGGGCATGGTCAAGGTCCACCTGCACTTGACGGAGGCTCGGCACGCGAGTGGCATGGAGGACGAGGCTTGCGAAGCGAGGAGGCGATCGCGATGGCGCACTACCTCATCGTCGCCAACCAGACGCTCGGAGGTGAGCGGCTCACCGCCCACCTGGACGAGCTGGCCGCCGCCGGAGAGTGCACGGTGCACTTCGTCGTCCCTGTTACGCAGACGGAGGGTCTGCACCAGTGGGACTATCCGGCGATCGACCGGCTGGTCCCCGACGCCGAACGGATCGCCCGAGCGCTGGCCGAGGCCCGGCTGGAGCACGAGCTCGGCCGGCTGAGCGCGGCTGGGGTCACGGCGACCGGAGCGGTCGTGGACGCCGAACCGCTCGAACGGGTCCGCGTGCTCCTGCGTGAGCAGCACTTCGACGGCGTGGTCGTGGCCACGCTGCCCCGACACCTGTCCCGCTGGCTGGTCATGGACCTGCCGCACCGGCTGACCCGGGCCACCCCCGTGCCAGTGACCCACCTCGAGGCGGACGCCGGACCGTCGCTGTGACGCACCTGACGAGTCCGATCACACCTTCGGGCTAGCAGGCGGCCGTCGCCCGCGCCGATGGATTGCCCTGTGATGACGATCGCGACACCGGATTCGACCGAGAGCCTCGTGATGTAGCTGCTGGGCGCTGGGATCCCGGTGACGCTGTTGATCGACCTGCAGGCTGGTTCCCGCGTGGACTGCCACCAGATCCTGACGGCGGGGCGACCGGGCCGAGCCAGGGGAACCAGCTAGAGAGCGCTGGCTGCGACCAGGCCCTCGAGCACGGCCTCCTCGACCGTCCGGGGGGCCAGGCAGTCCCCCACCAGGTGCACCTCGGCCGGGAACCCGTCGAGCCGGTCCATCAGGTCGGTGACCGGCAGGTGGCCCTGGGCCAGCACGAGCGCTGCTGCCGGCTCCACCACCACCGGCTCGCCGGTCAGCACGTGCTGGAGGTACACGGTGTCGGGATCGGCACCGAAGGGCCGCACCAGCGGCACGATCTCGACGCCGACCCGGGTCGCGTGGGCGATCATCTCGTCCCGGACGTACTGCTGGATCCGCTGCCCCGCGTGGTAGCCGGACACCCCCAGGGTGACCTTGCGCTCCCGCTCGGCGAGCAGCACGGCGACGCCGAGGCCGATCCAGTCGCAGCGCCAGTCCGCGACGACGACCCGGCCGCTGGGGACCACCGCGCCGCGGAGCACCTCCCATGCGTCCAGGACCACCGGGTCGTCGGCAAGCTCGAGGACCGGCCGCCGGGGGACGGCGCCGGTGGCCACCACCACCGCGTCCGGTGCCAGCCGGTGCAGGAGGTCGAGATCGACCCTGGTGCCGGTCACGATGCGCACCCCGGCCCGCTCGGCCTCACCGACGAGGTTGCCCACCGCCCCGCCGAACTCGGCTCGGCCGGGCAGCTCCTGGGCCAGCAGCACCTGACCGCCGAGCCGGGGGGCGGCCTCGAACAGGGTCACCCGGTGCCCTCGCTCGGCCGCGACCGCAGCCGCCTTCAGACCGCCCGGCCCCCCGCCGACCACCACGACGTCCTTGCGCGTAGCGGCCGGGGTGCGGTTCCCGTAGGCGCGCTCCCGCCCGGTCTCGGGGTGCTGGATGCACGAGATCGGATAGCCCGCGTGGAAGTGCCCGATGCAGGCCTGGTTGCAGCCGATGCAGGCGCGGACCGTCTCCACCGCACCGCTGAAGGTCTTGGCCGGCAACAGGGGGTCGCAGATCAGGGCTCGGGTCATCGCGGTGGCGTCCGCCAGCCCCTGGGCGAGCACCCGCTCGGCGTCCTGCGGCTGGTTGATCCGGCCGGCCACGATGACCGGGACCGACACGGCGGACCGGATCCGCCCCGCGGCCGGTGCCGTGTAGGCGACCGGCATCGTCATCGGCGGCACGATGTGGTCGGACCCGGCCAGGGTGGCCGAGCTGCCCAAGACCACCGACACGTAGTCGATCAGGTGGTCGGCGTCGAGGCCGGCCAGCGCGTCGAGCACCTCCCGCGTCGTCAGCCCGTCCGCCGAGGCTTCGTCGGCCGAGATGCGCAGGCCCACCGCGAGCTCGGGCCCGGCCGCCGCGCGCACGGCCTCGAGCACCTCGCGCAGGAACCGCAGCCGGTTCTCCGGCGACCCGCCGTAGCCGTCGGTGCGCAGGTTGGTGCGCGGGTTGAGGAACTGCGCGGGCAGGTAGCCGTGCGACGCGACCACCTCGACGCCGTCCAGCCCGGCCCGCCGGATCCGACCGGCGGCCGCGCCGTAGCAGCTGACCATCTCCTCGATGAGCGCGACGGTCATGGCCCGCGGCATCACGTGGAACCGCTCGTTGGGGACCGCGGACGGCGCCAGCGCCACCGGCAGGGTGCCGTCCTCGGACTCCATCAGCTCGCGGCCATCGTGGAACAGCTGGACGAACCCCGGGCAGCCGTGCTCGTGCAGGGTCTCGGCTAGCCGGGCGAACCCGGGGATGCACGCGTCGTCGTCCGCCATCAGCACGTGGCTGGTGTAACGGGCACTCGGGTGCACCCCGGCCACCTGGACGACGATCAGTCCGGCACCGCCGCGTGCCCTGGCCTCCTGGTAGGCGATCAACTGGTCGGTGACCTTGCCGTCGTCCGCCATCACCGTGTCGTGGCCGGAGGAGACGACGCGGTTGCGGATCGTCACCGGACCGATCTGCAGCGGGCTGGACAACAAGGGGAACGGCTCCGACCCCGCCGCTGCGGGGTCGGGGGAGTCATTCATGGTGGTCACACGCTACTCACGACGGTTGCTGGGCGAGGTGCTCCCTGGCCAGGCTGTAGTCGTAGTCGGCGAGCCTGCCGGCCCAGCCACCCGGCGCCTGGGCCAGGTGCCCGCGGGCCAGGCTGTAGTCGTAGCTG
Organism: Actinomycetes bacterium; assembly: GCA_036510875.1. Lineage (NCBI taxonomy): Bacteria > Bacillati > Actinomycetota > Actinomycetes > Actinomycetes bacterium. The sequence goes on along the minus strand of DATCDE010000238.1, from coordinate 7,077 downwards.
GCGGTCGCCGTCGTCCCGGCCCCCGCCTTCAGCGACGCGACCTCGTCGTTGCGGGACGCGTACCCCAGTCCGAAACAGGCGGCCAGGCCGACTGCTCCGCTGAGCAGCCCGACCGCCAGGTGCCTCACCCACCTGCGCTCCGCCTTGACTGGGGCGGGAGCGACCGGCGGGGGCGACGGTTCGACGCGCACCGACGGCTGCTCGAAGATGGTTGTCATCGTCCCCACCTCCCATGAGGAAGCAGGACCCGGGGACCGGGCTGACCCCCAAGTCCCAATCCCAGGCTCGATTCCCAGGCTCGATCCGGCGGCACCGGGTAGACCAGAGGCTTTTGCCCCGCAGTCGGCTACCCCCAGACGTCCTCGGCGACTTTGACGATCAGCTCGAGCTTGGCGATCTCCTCGTCGAGGGTCAGCACGTTGCCCTCGACGGTCGAGGAGAAGCCGCACTGCGGTGACAGGCACAGCTGGTCGAGGGGCACGAACCGGCTGGCCTCCTCGATGCGCCGCTTGAGCGTGTCGGCGTCCTCCAGCTCGCCGCGCTTGGTCGTGACCAGCCCCAGGACGACGTACTTGCCGGGCGGCACGAACCGCAGCGGCTCGAACCCGCCGGACCGGGCGTCGTCGTACTCGAGGAAGAAGCCGTCCACCTCGAGCTGGCTGAACAGCGCCTCAGCCACGAAGTCGTACCCGCCGGAGGCCGCCCAGGAGGACCGGAAGTTGCCCCGGCACATGTGCGTGGTGACGCTCATGGCCTCGGGCCGTCCAGCGAGCGCCGTGTTGATGTTGCGGATGTACCGCTCGTGCTGGTGCTCGGCGTCCCCGCCCTGCGCCGCGACCATCTCCCGCTGCCGCGGGTCGTTGAGGTAGGCCAGGCTGGTGTCGTCCAGCTGCAGGTAGGTGCAGCCGAGCTCGCCGAGCCGGCGCACCTCCTCGGCGTAGGCCGAGGCGAGGTCGGCCCAGAACGCGTCCAGACCGGGGTAGACCGACTCGTCGATCGAGGCCCGGCCGCCGCGGTAGTGGATCATGTTCGGGGAGGGGATGGTCAGCTTCGGCGTGGCCGTGGTCACGGTCTCCCGCAGGAACGTGAAGGCGTCGCCGAAGATCGTCCGGTCGAGCGTGACCCTGTCGTGCACCCGCAGCGCGGCGGACTCGAAGTCGAGCTCGCCCTGCTCGTTGTAGAAGTGCACCTTCAGCTTCTCGTCGGTCGCGCTGATCCCGCCGAGCTGGTAGATGAAGTCCATGTGCCAGGAGGTCCGCCGGAACTCCCCGTCGGTGGCCGACTGCAGGCCGACGTCCTGCTGCATCCGGACGACGTCACGGATGCTCTGGTCCTCGACCTCGCTCAGCTGCTCGGCCGTGATCTGCCCGGCCGCACGCTGCCGGCGCGCGTCCAGCAGCCGCTGCGGTCGCAACAGGCTGCCCACGTGGTCGGCCCGAAACGGCGGGGTGCTGCGTCGTCCCACGACTCCTCCTGAGGGTGCGGTTCCTGCACCCTAGGCGGTGCCGGCGGTCCCGTCATGACCTTCACTCGGCTGCGTCTCACCCGAGGGCGCCGACCGGCGCCCTCGGGTGAGCGAAAGCAGGGACACGATGGGCGAGCACGAGCAACGCGTCGAGATCGAGCCAGGGGTCTTCAAGCTGCTGGCCGACTGCACGGCCGCAGAGCTGGACGCGAGCCTCGAGGTGGCTGCGCGCTGACCGGCCCGGGCCGCGGGGTCAGTGCAGTCGGGCGCAGCTGGTGGACGAGGTGAGGAGACTGGTGCACAGCGCGGACAGCCGCAGGGCGACGTTGAGGTTCTCCACCACGGGGCTTCCGGCGGTCGCCGAGTAGGCGGCGTCCACGATGCCCTGGACCCGGCCGCTGCGGTCCACCACGGGGCCGCCCGAGTTGCCGCTGCTCGTGGGGGCGGAGTTCAGGAAGTCGTTCGCGTTGACCTGCGAGACGTTGCCGGAGGTCACGTTGTTGGCCAGCCCGAGCGGGTTGCCCACCACCATGACGAACTGGCCCACCAGGGGCGCCCCGCCCGGCTCAAGGGTCGGGACCTTGGTCGTCGTGTCGATGATGGCGACGTCCGTCGAGGCGTCGAAGGCCCGCAGGTGGGCCGGCAGCGTCTGCTGGCCCTGCGACAGGCTCAGGCTCGGACCGGCCGTGGGCCCGGTGCAGGCGGCAATGACGTGCTCCGCCGTCACGATGGCGGTCTGGTAGCCGGCGGCGGCGGGGATGTCCAGGGCGAAGCCGGTGCCGAACGACACGTCGGTGCCGGAGGCGCAGGTGATCAGGACGACCGACGGCGACACTTTCGCAGCCAGGGTGACCAGGTCCGGGGGTAGCTTCTGAGCGGTCAGGTCGAGCTGCTGCTCGTCCGCCTTGAGCCGGGTCTGCTGTTGGACCAGCTGCTGCTGGGCCGTGTGCAGCTGGGCGGACAGTCCGGCCAGCTGGGCCCGGTCGCCGGCCTGTACCCGCTGCAGCTCGGCGACCTGCTGCCGCGTGACGGCCAGCTGCCGGCGTTCATCTTTCAGCACCCACGCGCTGGTCGCCACCGCGGCGACGATGGCCACCAGGACGGCAACCCCCACGACCCGCAGGGCAGGCGGTCGCCGGGAGCTGGCCGACAGCGGCTGGATCGACTGGTCACCCACCCGTACGTCCTCCCCGGATTGGGGCCTAGCGTAACCACGCGGCCGCCCCTCGCCGCGGAGCAGACTGGTCCCATGCGCTGGCGCCGGAGAGCCGAGGGCTTCGACATCGTCACGCGCACCGAGAGCGAGCAGCGCGACGACGAGATCGCCCGGCGGCGCCGTCACTACCTGTCGATCATGGTGCCCTGCCTGGTCTTGGTGGTCTTTGGCTTCTACGCGCCCGCCCCGACTCCCCTCCGGGTGGCTGCCCTGGTCGTGGCCGCCGTCCTACCGCCGATCGCCGCGATCGTCGGCAACGCTGGGTCGCGCTGACGTCGCCGACACACCGGGGATGAGGGGTCCGGCGGGCGGTCGGAGGTAGCCTCCCCGAGTCGGGCTGTGACCGCCCGGCCCTTCCCCCGCACCTGGACGGACCTGACGCTGCGATGTCCCTTCGCCTCCCCACCCGATGGCTGGCCATCGCACTGACCGTTGCCGGCATGGCGGCGCTGGCGTCCCCGGCGGTCGCCGCGACCGGACCGAACGGCCCGGACGTCGCCTCCTACCAGCACCCCAGCGGGGTCACGATCGGCTGGACGGCCGCAGCGGCCAGCGGCTCCTCCTTCGCCTTCGTCAAGGCGACCGAGGGAACCACCTACACCAACCCGTACTTCACCCAGGACTGGTCGGCGCTGGCCGCGGCCGGGCTGATCCGAGGCGCCTACCACTACGCCCGGCCGAGCAGCACGGTCGGCTCGGCGGCCGCCCAGGCGCAGTACTTCGCCAACACCGTCGGGTCCTTCGCCGACCTCGGCGACCTGCCGCCGGTGCTCGACCTGGAGCAGACCGGGGGGCTGACACCTGTCAACCTCGTCGCTTGGACCCAGCAGTTCCTGACCGCCGTCCAGAGCATCACCGGACGCACGCCGATCCTGTACACGTACCCGAACTTCTGGCACAACTCCATGGCGGACTCCACCGCATTCGGCGGGTATCCGCTGTGGCTGGCCTCCTACAGCAGCACAGCCCCCGCCCCGCTGCCCGGGTGGAGTGCGTGGACGTTCTGGCAGTACACGAGTCAAGGCACCGTCCCGGGGATCTCCGGGAACGTGGATATCTCCCAGTTCGCCGGCACTATGGACGACCTGAAGGTCCTCGCCAACTCCCCGTTCGCGGCCGGGGTGGCCCCGACCCGCCTCGGTGGCACCGACCGCTACGCCACCGCGATCGCGGTGTCGCAGTCCGCCTACCCGGACGGCACCGCCCAGGCCGCCGTGCTGGCCCGCGGCGACCTGTTCCCCGACGCGCTCGTGGGCGCGCCGCTGGCTCGCGCGCAGTCGGGGCCTCTGCTGCTCACCCCCACGTCGGGCCTGGATGCGCGGGTGGCCGCCGAGCTGACCCGTGCGCTCGGCGCCCAGTCCGGCAAGACGGTCTACCTGCTCGGCTCCGGTGGCGCGCTGTCCCTGGCCGTGGACAAGGCGGTGTCCGGCCTCGGCTTCAAGCCCGTCCGGCTGGCCGGGACGGACCGGTTCGGCACGGCGACTGCGGTGGCGCACGCGCTCGGCGACCCGGGCACGGTCTACCTCGCCACCGGCATGAACTTCCCCGACGCTCTCGTCGCCGGCGACGCCGCGGCCAGCCACAGCGGAGCGGTGCTGCTGACCGACGACGCGATCCTGCCGGCCGGGCTCGCCACGTACCTGCAGGGACGGACGGTCACCACGATCGGCGGCCCGGCCCACAACGCCTACCCCTCGGCCCCCGTCTCCTACACCGGGAAGGACCGGTACGCGACCAGCGCTCTGGTCGCGGCCGGTGAGTACCCGGCCCTGACCGCCAGCACGACGACGCTGAGCACCGGCACGGGCAGCCCAGGGACCACCGGAGCGATCGGCCTGGCCACCGGGACCGACTTCCCGGACGCGCTGGCCGGGTCGCCGTTCCTGGCCACCGTCGGCGCCGGGGTGGCGCCGCTGGTGCTCACCACCCCGACCGCCCTGCCGCCGAGCGTCAGCGCCTACCTGGCCACCCTGGGCCAGGGCACCCGCACGTACGTCTTCGGGTCGACCGGCGCGGTGGCCACCGCGGTCAGCAGGTCCGTCGCCGCGCTGCTGCACCTGCCTCCGCCGACCTCCTGACGGCGACCGATGGCGGATCACCCGCACGCTAGAGGCCAACGTTGCCGTGATTCGCAACCACTGACCGGATTCCTTCCGATTGTCAGCATCGAGAGTCGGCGCCAGCCCGCCGCAGCCAACCGGCTTGCGGCGACCTCCCGACCAGGAGCGCCCGATGCCGGCCACCGACCACCCTCGCACGACCCCGAGCTCGAGCTGCCTCAGGTGCGGACCGAGCTGCCCGGCCCCCGCAGCCGTGAGTGGTTCGAGCGCACCGGCACCCTGGCCGACCACACCGTCGTGCCGTTCGTCCAGGCCGGACGGCGCGGACACCTGGTCGTCGACGTCGACGACAACACCTTCGCCGACCACATGTCGGCGGGGGGCGCCTCGCCCTTCGGCCCGACGCCCAAGCGCGTGCGCGCCGCGATGGACGAGGCCTGGGACCAGCACGGGATGCAGATCAGCGGGTGGATCCAGAACGTGCCGGCGCTGGAGCTCGTGGACAAGCTGGCGTCGATCGCCCCGGGCCGGCTCAGCCGAGTGGAGTACTCGGTGACCGGCACCCTCGCGGTCGAGGGCGCGGTCAAGTTCATGCGCGAGGCCACCGGGCGGCCGCTCATCCTCACCTTCGGCGGCCAGTACCACGGCGAGTCCACCTGCCTCACCGCCGGCGTCTCCAGCGACCTCTCCAACGTCACGTCCATGCGGACCCAGTACGTGGCCGGGGTGGTCACGGTGCCGTACCCGAACCGGTTCCGCTCGCCGTTCCGCACCGGCCCCGGGCCGTTCGACGACACCGAGGTGATCGACTTCCTGGAGAACTACGTGCTCGTCCATCAGATCCACTCGGGCCAGGTCGCGGGGCTGCTCATCGAACCGGTCCTCGGCGAGGGCGGGATCCACGCGCCGTCCCAGGCCTTCTGGGACCGGCTCGGCGCGCTCGCCAAGCGATGGGGCTGGCTGCTGTGCCTGGACGAGGTGCAGACCTGCATGGGCCGCTGCGGCGAGATGTTCGCGATGCAGCGCTGGCAGGGCATCGACCCGACCTCATCCTGCTCGGCAAGGCGTTCGCCGCGGGGGCCAGCCGATCGCCGGCCTGCTGGGGACCGACGAGGTGATGGCCGACTCCGAGCTGCACCTCGGCGGCACCTACGGCTTCATCCCAGCGGCCTGCGCCGGGGCGATCGCGGGCATCGAGATGCTCGAGGACGGCGACATCATGGCCAACGTGCGGCAGCTGGAGGAGGTCTTCCTGGCGGAGATGCGCCCGCTCGTGGGCCCGGTGGAGCAGGTCGGCGACGCCCGGGCGGTGGGGGCGCTGGCCGCGCTGGAGTTCGTGCAGGACAAGGCCACCATCCGGCCGGCGCCGAACTTCCGGGTCGCCGTCCACCAGGCGGCCCTGCGCCGGGGGGTGCTCGGCATCACCCAGCGCGGCAAGTGGCACCTGCGCCTGCAGCCCGCCCTGACCATGCCGCCGGAGGTGTTCGGAGACAGCTGCCTGCGGATCAAGGACGCCGTCCTCGAGGTGGACGCCAACCCGCCCGCCGAGTCGGAGCGGGTGCTGGACTCGGTCGCCGGGTCCAGCCGGTAGCGACGATGTCCGCCGATCTGGGCATCGACGACACCGACCGGGCGATCATCGCGCTGCTGCAACAGGACGGCCGGATCGCCTACACCGAGATCGCCCGCCAGCTGCAGCTGGCCGAGGGCACGGTGCGGAACCGGGTGGCCCGGCTGCAGCGACGGGGCGCCCTGCAGATCGTGGCCGTGATCACCCCGCTCAAGCTCGGGCTGCGCCGGGTGCTCATCGGCATCCGGGGACGCGGACGGGCCCTGGCCAGCGTCGAGCAGGCCGTGCGCGACCTGCCCGAGGTGGACTACGTCGCCGTGACCACCGGCACCTACGACCTGGTGCTCATGGCCGCCTGCCGGGACGAGGACCACATCGCCGAGCTCGTGACTGAGAGCCTGCGCGGCGTGCCCGGGGTGGACACCCTCGACGTGGGCACCATGCTGCGGGAGACCAAGGACGCGTACCGCTACGTCACCCTCGACCCCGGCTGACGCCCGGACCCGCCCGACGCTATGCGGGACGTTGGCCCGGGTGATCCGTGGACCTTCGGCCCTGCCCATGGTGCTTGGTTGAAACGAATGATTGACACATCAACCGTTCGCCCGCACCGCGGGCCGCACCTGGGAGCCAACCGTGAGCCGCCGTAGCCTCGACTTCATCCTGTCCATCAGCGGACTGGTGATGGCGGTGGTGCTGGCCGTGGCCGGCGGGCTGCTGCTGTGGGGCGGCAGCTTCGCCAACAACACCGTCCACGACCAGCTCG
>DATCDE010000237.1 GCA_036510875.1 Actinomycetes bacterium | reverse complement strand
GTGGACGGTCGCCGGGCTCAGACCTCGTGGACGGTCGCCGGGCTCAGACCTGAAGTCCTACTCCCACGATGGCCTCAGCGACCGTGCGCAGGCTGGCGTGGTTGTTGCGGGCGTGACCGCGCATGAGCTGGTAGGCGTGATCGACCGTGACCGACTTCCTTTGGGCGGTGATCCCCTTGGCCTGTTCCATGACGACCCGTGAGTCCAGTGCCTGCTGCAGTTGCTCGCTCAGCTGCTCCTGGTCGTGCAGCTTGGCAGCGTTGAGCACGTAGCCGGTCGCCACATCGGCAAGGACCACGGCCACCGCAATATCCTCATCCGACCACTCCCGCGGCTCGCGAGAGTAGATGTTGAGTGCGCCGATGGCCTCGTCGCCATCGCGCATCGGGATCCCAGCAACGCCGGCCACCCACAGGTCAGTGGCGGTGGCCGCGTAGTGCGGCCACCGGGCTGACTCCTGGCGCGGCCATTGAACCCCCCGCTGTCCGATTAACTGGGCAGCGGGGGTAATGGCCTCCCCCCGGATGGGCTCCGAGCACAGTCAGTGCTCGGAAACTATTGGCTGCCTTTGGGCAGCAGCACAATCTGTCTTCGCCCCATCCCGAGTAACCTGCAACAGGGCGATGCTGGCACGGCGACGCGAGTGTCCGCGGCGGCTCAAACGGCTTGGGCGGTGCCGGGACTGTTCACCTGCTCGGGCCTGGATGAGCCCGTATGGTTGCCGAGCAAGGGGCTTGGTCTTGGGGCTTCGAGCACGGCCCAGAGGACTTCGCCGCCGTCGTTGGTGGGCAGAACCCCGAATGCGCGGGAGAGCGCGGCGACCACGGTGAGCCCTCGCCTTTGCAAGTCAGGATCTGAAGGCGTCTGGCCCGGTAGGGCGGGGCCGTGGTCTCGCACGCTCAGGCGCAGGGCACCTCGATCCCAGATGACGGACAGGTCGATGACGGTGCCTGCATGGGTTGTCGAGCTGGCCACCAGGGCGCTGACGACCAGGCTTGCGGCGGGGATGACCCGGCTTAGTCGCCAGTCCAGCAGGGTCCGTGTCACGAAGTCCCGGGAGGCGCGCGGCGCCGTCGGGTGCGGGGCCAGGACCAGAGACTGGACGACCTGGTCAGGGATCGCCCACACCGCGGTCATAGCCGAGAACAGCGACTCAGCTGTGATCAGGTGGCGACCCAAAGGGTGGACGCGCAGCGCGTCGCGAACCAGTGGGTCCGGGCAGGCCACGGCAACGGGGATCCCGGGCCAGTTGCGAACGTGTCGCCCAGCCGTGGCGAGCACCTCAACGGCGACCGGGTCGGCGAGCACGGCCGAAAGATCACAGACGACGCCCCGGGGCCCGTCGGCGAGAGCGAGCTGGATCGCCCGGTCCAGATCCTCGACGACCTCACTGAGCCGGCCGGCAACTTCAAGGACGGCTACCTGACGAATGGTGCGTGTTCTGACCCGGATCTGTGGCGTCGTACGCCGAAGGCTGGCTGGCTGCGCTGGGAACTTGGCCGGGACGTAGGGCATGTATCGAGACGGGACCGGGGCGATCCTGTGGTCGTGGTCTGCGCGAGGATTCTGCGGATCGCTCGGTTGCTGCGCCATGGCGGACTCGATTCGGTAGTCCTGGAACGTAAGGACGCGGGCCACCGAGATTCGGGAGTAGCACGAAGACAGATCAACGCCACCAAGGTCTGGGGCGGACGCAACGGAGCACACGCTACACCCCGCAGCCTCGCCACCCTGCATCCGGCCCGACGCCCGCCGAACGCACACCCGGACGGGGTCCGGCGTCCGGGGAAGCAAAGACGATGGCCCCACAAGAGGCACGGCGGTAGATAAGCACCTCGGCAAGGGTGCCCGCTTCACCAACCACCACCGGAGCAGGTTCGGCGCCTATGCCGGGGTGACTGAGATCCACGCGATCGTCCCACAGGAGATCCCTCACCGAAGAAGGATGTGAGCCCATCGCGGAGCCATGAGCGGATGTTCAGTCAGTCTCGGCGAGGTAGTCCGCGAGTGGGCCGGACGACGGTCGTCTGTGCCGCCACCAACCGTCGTCAGGCCGGATGCGGAAGTACCTCTTCAAGCGCTCGTCGTGTTTTCGACGGTAGATGCGCGGAACGTCTCGTCTGCCGCAGCAACTTGGTGCTCGATGCGCCCGCGTAGGCCATCTGACGCCAGCGAGGCGACTTCAGCCAGGTAATCGCGGGAGCACAAGTCGTTTGTGTAGTCATCCACCGTCGCCGTGTAGTTGTTGACCTCCGCGGACAGCTGGGCCCAGAGGCGGGTCTCCCGGTCCAGGCTCGGGTGGTGGGCCCACCCCGACTCTCGGAGAACAGCCGCGATCCGCTGAATCTCGCTCTCGTCTGCCACCAGACCAGTATCTCGCCACGGCAGTGACTCCCGCTGGCCGATCGACCTACGCACACCGAGGCTTGTCGTCGAAACGCACGGTCATCGATCCCTCTGCGGGCCGACGTTGACATAGCTCGGTTCTAGGTCGAGCGCCCCGGCGCCCGGTGCAAAGCACTGCTCACTGTCCGCGGCGCACTCTCAGACGCGCGCGCCGCCTCGTCGCTTCGAAAGTTCACCCTGACGATCGGGCGATCAGTCGATGTAGAGGGAAGTGCCACGCTTCTCGATCCTGCCTCGCTTCAGTGGGAACACCCGGGTCAAGGCCATGAAACTGGCGCCCAGGCCGGGGATTTTGGCGAAGATCCCTTGCGGGCCGCCGACCATATGTCCTGTGATCACG
>DATCDE010000236.1 GCA_036510875.1 Actinomycetes bacterium | reverse complement strand
ACCGGTTACTCTTCACCTACGGAGTGCCTCTTCTGTGTGGTTTCCTTGGACCTTCGCAAGCCCAAGTTTCCCTTACAGGACAGGCACTTCCGTACTTTCAGACCCCGTGTCGCGGACCTCTACATGAAGTATCGAGGCTAGACCGACGAGGACACCATGAGCCACGAGTCTGCACGCCAATTACTCCAGGAGATCGCCAACTGTCCCGAGGCACAGGTCTGCCGCGCAGGGAAGGACGACCATCCGTGTTCCGCCATCGTCGGCGTCCAACGTGAAACCCGACCCGACATGTTTCAACGACCGGAACCGTGGTCCGGGTTCCTCGACACAGCACCACTGCTGTTCATCAGCAGCAACCCCTCCCTCAGCGAGGACGAGAACTACCCGACCACCTCCTGGACAGCGGACATGGCGCCGCCTGGCTCCTCATCACGAAGGTGCCGGAGTCCGGCGAGTTCTTTGACTCGAGTCACCCCCACGATCAAGCGGGCAACCCGCGAGCAGCCACGACCGAGCGGCACTACCGCTCGGCTGACGGCGGGGGCGTCTGCCGGACATCACAGCAACCTACGAGCCGAAGTCGGGGAGGGTGAGCGAGCCGTCGTCGGGCAGCCAGATGGCGCCGCCGCACCAGCGTTCAACCCAGACGATGGACCCACTGACTCCGCTGCGCCGGAAATGGCGGACTCGAGGTCCTCGTGGTCGTCGTCTTCTTCGTGTTCTTCGTCATCGTCGTGATCGGCGCCTTCTCCAATGTTGGTTGAGCAGAGTGGGTTCGCTGGAGGGATGTTCGCGTCGGAGATCGTCAGCGAGTGGCTGCTCCGCGGCGCCCCACTCGTGCGGCGAACGCGTCGACCGCGGCAAGCACTTCCCTCGACCGCCAGGTGCGGCCCCGTCGCCTATTGCTGGTCTCGGTGAGAATGTCGGCGGCGACCAGGGTCTCAAGCGGCTTGTAGACGTTCGGCTTGGCCACACCCAGCTCGCGAGCGACTAGCTCAGCGTCGACAACGGGTTGCCCGAGGAGCAAATCGGCGATCCTCCAGGCGTGCGCACCGCGTCGAGCCTTGATGCGCGCGTCCCAGTCGGCGCGGATCGCGTGCAGCTCATCAACCAGCTGGCGCCCGTTGCTGATCGCCGCGAAGGCGGCATCGGCAAGCATCGTCACGATTCGCTCAGGGTGACCGTCCCGGTAGGCGTTCAGCGCGGCGAAGTACGCCTCGACGTCGGTCAGCAGGCCGGCGGAGACCGGCACGGTGATGCTGCGGGTCACATCCTTGCCGCGCAGCAGGGCGTGAACGAGCGCACGACCGGTGCGCCCGTTGCCATCAGGGAAGGGGTGGATCGTCTCAAACTGTGCGTGCGCAACCGCGGCCTGGGCCAGAGCGGCGATGTCGTCGCGTTCCATGAAGCGCACGAGGTCCTCGATCGCGTCGGGGACCCGACTGAACTGGGGTGGGACGAACATCGCGTGATGGGGCCCGAGATGCCCCCCACCTATCCATACCGGCTGCTGGCGCCACCGGCCGGCGATGTCGGGAGCGCTCGGGCGCATGAGAGCGTCGTGCATCTGCAGGATGGCTTGGCCGTCGAGCCGATCAGCCAGCTCGATCGCGGCTGTCATCGCGCGGGTGTTGGCCACCACCAACGCGGCGTTGCTACGACCGTGGCCGTCTGCGAGTTCCGCCTCCGCGATCGCCCGCGCCGACGCGGTGAGGTTCTCGATCTGTGAGCTTGCCGCCGACTCGGAACGCAGTAGCACCGCGTGAAACGGGGCGATGTCCGCGCCCATCTGCTGGTCGAACCGGGCTATCTCGCTGGCCGCCTCGGCCGCCGCAGCCTGCACGTCCGGAGGAAGGCGCAGTTCAACCTCCGCGATGCGCGGCACCACCGCCGCCTGATAGGGACCAGTGTGGCGACGGATCTCGCGCCGCGACGCGGTACCGACGTCGTAGTGTGCCTCCCACGGGAGCGTCTCGTAGGTGACCACGGGCCAGCGACTTGGGCTCTCACCTGGCTCGACCAAACAACCCACCTCCTTGTTATGAGATGGAGCGTATCCCATAACAAGGAGGTGGGTTGTTATGGCATTCACGGAGGGAGCAACGTGCTTCACCTTGGTCCGGGGGTCGGGCAAACAAAGGGCGCCCCGAGCGGGCGGCCAGCCCCGAGCACATAGCCCCGCGGCCCACGCCGGACCCGTCACGTCATCGCTGGCACTACTCGACATCTTCGATGTCGAGTCGGCCGCCGGCTGCGTCGTCCGCTGAGCGGCATGAGCGGGCGTTCAGCCTGGCCAGGTTCCCATGAAGGTCGGCGTCGCTGCCGTCGGCGTCAGTCGCGGCGGAAAGGGGCAGGTTCGCCCAGCGCGATTCCCGGCGGGATCGGCGCGCCTCTCTCGGCGCCTGGCGGGCGGGGGCCAAGGATCGGCGGTTTCACGGGGTGTTGATGACGCCCAGCAGGGTGGCTCGGGCCAATCGGGTGACGAGCGCGGTGTCGATGGCCCGGTGTCCGCCTGCCATTGACTCCAATGCGTCCAGCGTCGAGCGTGCGCCGCGGCGCGCATCCGAGGCGCTGAGACCGGAGCTGCTGTGGGTGCGCCAGCCGAGGTCGGTCAGCATCTGGGCCATGCCGGTGTCGAGGGTCCCGCCGGATTCTCCGGCCGCCAGGCCGAGCAGCAGGAACCATCCTGCCTGGGCCTCGAAGCCCTTGCCGAGCGGCAGTCGCTCGAGCACCGAGGCGACCAGCTCGCGGGGACGGTCTGCGACGGCGCGGGCACGAGCGGTCGGAGCCAACGTGCCCTTGGCCTTGCGCAGCAGCCCGACTTCTTGCGCGTTCTCACGAAGTGCGGCGACCGGCCAGGTGAGGTCCTCCCGGTTGGCTTTGCCGATCCACCAGTCCGTCACCCCGGCGCCCCGCGCGATCTGCTCGACCACGACCGGTGACAGGTAGCCGGCGGCCGTCAGCCTCGTCCCCGCTCCGACGGCATCCAGCACTGCCCGCCACGGCCGCGCGGCACGGCGCACGTCCTCCTCGTGCAGGTCGACGGCCAGCCGCGGATTCAAGGCCGTCAGCCAAGCGTTCGCGACCAACCACCCCTCGCCGCGCAGACGCTGCACGAGATCGGCCAGCGGCTCGGGAACGCCGTGCCAGGGCAGGTGCTCGCCACGGACCCACATCCGCATCGCCGTGGTCGCCTCGGCGGTGTCGAACGCGTCGGGGTCGTAGCCGACCGGGAGCCACTCGTAAGCGTGGTCCGCGTCCTCGAACGGTTCGGGCACCTCATCGGCGGGGGCCCCCGCACGAAGCCACGCAGCGACCGCGTGGTGTGCGTGGATCCCGCCGACATCCTCGGGCGGGCAGCCTCTCGCGCCACCTAGGCACACCGGCTCACGGTTGCCGGACGTTAGGGGGGCAAGCGACTCCAGGGTGACCCGGTGCTCCCAGCCGTCACCGAAGTCGTACAGGTAAGTCAACCGATCCCCCGGCCTGCGGAGAACCTGATCCAGCCGGACGCAGTCCTCGCGAGTGCCCTCGTCTCCTTCGTCCTCATCGAACTCCGTGACGAAATACGGCTGGTGGTAGCTCTGCCCGGCGCCGGGCTGGAAGCGGTGCAGATGCGAATCGGACCAGCCCATCGCGGCCTGGAACAGCCTGTGCACCACGTCCAGCGTGAGATCGCCCGGTAGCGACAGACGCCGCCAGGTCCTGGGCTTGGAGCCTCGCAGCTCGATGGTCAGCGTGAGCAGGCTCGGCTCCTCCGGGGGTGGCGCGAGGTCGATCTCGCGGTTGCGTTGGCCAAGCTCCCCGAGCCGCCCGAGGTGGCCGGTCAACGCGCCGCTAGCCACCTGCTGTGTCAGCGCCATGAGCTCGTCCTTGCTCAGGTTCGCGACCCAGTCCTTGAGCGCGGAAGGGTCCGTGGGTACAGGTTGCAGCTCGCTCACCCACCCAGTGAACCAGCCGAGCCGCCCGCCAGCCATCACCTGCCACTGGGTGGTCCAACCCGCACCCGCCGGGTGTCCGCGACGCGCTCGAAGGCCCCAGCGAACTCGTGTTCGTACGGTGCGGACGTCAGAGTGTTGGGGATCTGCTCGGCACACCCGTAGCCGTTCTCCCACGCGAACAGAGAGCCCGGTGACCCCGGCAGCGGACCCCGTGACGCTCAGACTCAGGTTGACGCCCTGAGTCCGCAGGCGTCGATATGACGCGGCCGCGTCGGCCGGGATAGGCGATCCGCCGCTCACAACCAGGACGGCCTCCATCCTCCTGGTACGGCGGCCGGGTGCGGCACCAAGCCAAGGCAGCGGCGGTAGGCCGCGTGAATCCATCCAGCTGCGGCGTCGGGAGCGAACACCAGCTCCGAAAGTCGCAGGTCCTGCACGACATCCGCACGGTGGCAGCGTGCGATGAGTTCCTCGCCATGCTCAGCGATGTCAATACCCACGACGTGAATGGTTGCGCCGACCACGGTGGCGGTGGTGGGGAGCGGGACCTCTTCGGTGAACGTCTCGTAGAAGGCCGTTACCTGCTCGGCGAGGGTGTCGGCGTCCACGGTGATCACCGCGACGAGGCGCTGCACTTCTTCATGGTCTGTCATCGGCGGACCCCGGGACGTAGGGAATCAGCCCGAGCTCGAACGCCTGGACCTGAAGGTGCAGGGGCGCCCGGCGGATGTCGACCACAATCCCGTCGACCTCCAGTAGCCAGGTCAATGGGCTGGCCTCAAGAAGGTCACGGCGCATGAACTGGGCGTCGAAGTGGCTCAGCTTCAGGGTGTCGCGGATCAACCGGGCTTTGTTCGCCATCGTGGTCTTCTTCACGCCCAGCCACTCGCTGAGCTGGTCGGCGGTCGCGTGCGGTGTTTGGGCGGGGTCGAACAGGAAGTTGAGCTGGCCGACGGCATAGACGACCCCCGCGGCCCAGATCCTCAGGTCGCCGCGAGTCAGCGGCGAGGGTCGCTTCCGGCCGAGCTTGCCGACGACTGCGCGACACAGGTCGGCGTACTCCACATCCAAGTGCTCCCGGCAGACGGCGTCGGTTACCGCCGCTACCTGATCGGCGTAGGGCTGGACCACGTGGGGCACGTTCACATGGTCCATTCTCGGCCCTTCCCCGCCGGCACCTGGCGATCGACTCCCGTTAGTCCATCACGCCTCGCCGGTGCCGACACCATCAAGGTTCGCGAATTGGTGTTCTCGACGCCGGCTGAGGTCTCCCTGGCTCCAGGAGCGGGCACGGGAGCGCGACGGGCGAGTGGGTAGCGTGCTGACATGGCACCGGGGCGGCTGAACCGCGACCAGTTCTTCGCCAAGCTGGCCGAGATGGACCAGGCGGATCTGAAGAAGGCGCTGTGGACCCTCTATTGGCGGGGCGCGGCGCCGCTGCGAGAGCGCATCGAGGCCATCATCGACCCACAGAGCGAAGAAGTGCGCGATCGGGCCGTGAAGTCACCGCCTGACCCGAAGCTCGTCTTGGAGGAGGTCACGCAGTTCGCCACACTGGCGCGGTCGGGTTCCTACCTTGCCGGTGATCGCCGGGTGTCGCGGCAGGAGCGGTCACGGTGGCGGCACACGTTCCGCCGACTGAGTGGGGAAGCTCAGGACGCGCTGCGAGGCGACGACGTCGAGACAGCTGCTACTGCCGTCACCGCGATGATCGATCTGGCGTGTGAGACAACGGAGCGTGACTACTTCCGCTCCGAGGATCCACTCGAGGCCGCCCGGTTCGTGGTCTCGGATGCGGTCGCGATGCTGTGGTCGCGGATGCGGGAGGTGCATAGCGCGGTCAACTTCACCGAGTCCGCGGCCGCGCAACTGATGAGGTGGGAGTCTCGCTACGGCTGGACTCGCCGGGGCGACGGCTGGGTGAGCGCACACGAGACCTCCCTTGCCAGCGTGCTCTCCCAACTCCTCGTAGTGCCCGACCTGTGGACCGAGGTTGCCCGCCACTACCTGGATGCCTTGGACCGAGTTGCCGGAGGCGGCCGTGACCAGCGGCGCGGCCGTCGGAGTCGACAGCAACGGGCCGAGGACCTGAGCGAGTGGAACGCCCTCCTGGTGGAACGTCTCGCCGGGTCGGACCATGAGGAGCTCCTCGACCGGCTTGTCGCGCATCCGGCACTGGCCGGGCCAGAACTCACGTTCCTTCAGGCCCGCCTCGCACGCGAGCGCGGCGAACTGGAGACTGCGGACACCCTGGTCCAGCGGTGCCTGACATCGTTGTCCGGTCATCCGGAGTACCGCATACTCGCCGAGGAGATCGCTGCCCACCTACCGCACCGGGGACAGAACGCAACCACGTCTGCCTGAGCGACGTCGCTTCGAGGCAGCGTCAGAGACGGGCGGAATGACGCGCCGCCTTGCCCAGTCGCGGACCACCATGAGCGCTCTCATGGGATTTTGACGACCTCGTCAGCGCGACCGGGAATCTGTCGGCCAGTTCACTCGGTAGCGGGGACAGCGAGCGAACAGAACCGTCCCTATGCACCGCCGAGTTGAGTCCTGCAGAGTGCTGTACGGGTCCCGGTCAGCGCGTCGCTGCGGTAGAGAGGGTCGGTCTTCGTTCGGTGTGGGGGCAGTCCCAGCCGGGGGTATCGCCAGGACTCTCGCCAACCGGGTTGGCGAGAGTCCCGGCGATAGGCAGGCTCCTTCGTTCGGTCGCGCCGACCGGGCTGTCGGGTGCGGCTGCGCGTGGTGGGTGGCCGACGGCCATCGCGTGAGACCTCCGGGCAGCTCGGGCCGGGGGCAGCCGATTCGGAGGGCGGGCGAACAGGGTCGCTCAGCAGGTCGAGGTAGCGATCGACGCGGTCGACGGCGTACGGGGCGCCTGCAGGGCTGCCGTTGGGTCGTGTCCTACCGGCGGTGTTCGCCGGGGCGGCAGCCGGTTCGGGCGACCCAGTCGGCGAGTCGGTGGCGGGCGAGGTCGAACTCGTGGTGCCAGGTCAGGGGTCGGTCGCCGGGGTTGGTGGCGGCGTAGGCGGTGATCCAGGCGGTGTGCAGGGCGGACAGCTCTTCGATCAGCGCCCCGTGGCGTTGCCAGCAGCCGGGGACGGTGCGGCGGTCGAGGTGGTAGCGGTCGACCAACCAGTCGATCCCGTCCTCGAGGGTGGCGAGCGCGTCGGCTGCCTCCTTGTCCGTCAGGGCGGGCCAACAGGTGGGCACCGGGGGCTGGGCTTCTTGGATCAGCCGGGTACGTGGGAGGAACTCGTCATCGGGGCTGTTCATCGGATGCTCCTGTCGTGGTCGGACTGGTCGATGGTCAGGTGGCGGGCGGCGGCGCCGGTGAGGTCGCGTGAGGCGGCCAGCACGGCGACGGCGTCCCGGCCGTCCGCGCTGTCCGGCCGGGTCGGCTCGGGAGGCAGCCAGCCCGGACGTGCGGCCACGGCCCGGGCCTGGTCGATGAGGGTGTCGACGCGGTGGCGGATGAGGGCGTCCACTGCCCGCAGGGCCTGTGGGAGTGGGCCGTGGTCGTCACCGAGCGCGAGGTTCGGGTCGTGGAGGGCGAGCCGTTCGGAGGCATCCACGCGGGTAGCGCGGTCGGCCGGGGTGACGGGGGAGTCGTCCAGCCAGGCGCTGACGCGGTGGTGCAGGACGGCGGCGAGGTCCACGGCCTGGTCCCCAGTGGCCTCGTCCTCGTGGAGGGGCCGGCTACGGATCAGCTGGGCCAGGACCCGTTCCATGGGATGGCCGGCGGCTTGTCCGTGTCGGATGGCGGTCAGGAGCGGTCCGGCGGCGGGGGAGTCGAGCACGTGCTGGGTCTGCTCGGGGGTCAGGCCGATCGCGTGTGCGAGCTGCTGCCAGGTGTGTCGGTCGTGGGCGGCGGCGTGGGCGGTGGTCTCGGTGGCGGACAGCTCGCGGCGGCTGGTGGCCAGGATCGCGGTGAGCACCTGCCGGGCGGTCGCGCCGGGCCTGGGGTCGGGGATGCCGTCGCAGTCCGGGTCGACCGGGTCGGTGGGCACGTACAGGTGGTTGGCGTGCCGGTCTCGGGTCATCGCGACGTAGTGCGCTTGGCGGGCCATGCCGGGGGTGGTGAGGATGTGCGCGGTGTCGACGGTGACGCCTTGGGCGCGGTGCGCGGTGGTGGCGTACCCGGGGTCGACGTGCTCGCGCACGTAGGCGGCGGGCAGCGTCACGGAGCCCGGCTCCTGCGGCTGGGCGGATACGCCGTGGCGGGTGGGGGTGACGGTCAGGGATCCGTCGGGGTGCATGGTGGTGACGGTCCACAGGGCTCCGTTGCGGACGGGCCCCCCGTCCGGGAGGTGTAGGCCGCGGTGGTTCTGTCGGGTGAGGACCCGGTCCCCGACCCCGGCGTGGCCGCGGACCCCGCCGGTGGTCTCGTCACCGAGCGGGATGTTGGGACCGACCACGTGGCCGAGCGCGACACGGTCCTCGTGGGCGCGCTGGTTGAGCGCGGTCACGGTGGGGGTGTCCGCGGCGATGAGCAGGGCGGACTGGCCGGTGTCGGTGTCGGCCTGCCAAGCCGAGTACGCGGCTTCGAGGATCGTCTCGGCGGGACCGTCGGTGATCCGGCCGTGGGTGGCGTACTCGTCGAGGACCGTGGGGTCGCCGGTGCGGAGCCGTCGGGTGGCGTGGGCTTCCCAGCGGTGGGTGAACCGCCACAGCGACCACAGCCGTGCCGGTTGACCGGTCTCGGCCAGGAGCCCGAACGCGCCGCCGGCGCCGATCGCGGACAGCTGGTGGTGGTCGCCGACGAGCAGCAGCTTCGCCCCGGCGGACTGGGCGTGGCCGCGGAGCCGGTCCAGGTCGAGGGTGGCCGCCAGGGACGCCTCGTCGACGATGACCAGCTGGTTGGGTTGGAACCGGTAGCCGGCCTGGTCCCGGTCCAGGACGGCGATCGCGGTGCGCAGCTGCCGGACCCGCGGGTAGTCGTTGGCTGCGGCGGCTTGGGGGAGGGCGGCGCGCAGGCCGGTGGTGACGGCGGCGCGGTGCGCGGCGCAGGGCCCGTCGGCTTCGTGCAGCCATTTGGCGGTGTTCTCACACGGGATGGACAGCGCGGTGGCGAGTTCGGCGGCGGCTGTCGCAGAGGGGGCGAGGCCGACCACGGAGCCGCGGCCGTGGACGGTCTCCCAGGCGGCCCGGATCGCGACCAGGGTGGTGGTCTTGCCGGTGCCGGCCGGGCCGACGAGCACGTCGACGGCCCGCCCGGAGGTGCAGGTCTCGAGGACGGCGTGCACCTGATCCTCGGCGAGGCGCACTGGGCGGTCGCCGCGCCGGGCGGGGGGCTGCGGGGTGGTCGCGAGGCGGTGGGCGATGTGCTCGGGCACGGTCGGTGCGTCGAGCGTCGCGTGCGCGTCGAGGAGGCGGGTCTCGGCGGCCAGCAGCCACGGATCGGTGAAGCGGTGCTCGTCCGGGCGGGCGAACACACTCGTGCCGTCCGGGCGGGTGAACCCCTCCACCACCGGCACCGGATCCACCGGCTCCAGGGACGCGCTGCGGGCCAGGGCAGCGGCGGTGACCCGGTCCAGTAGCGCGACCCGGTCCCCGGCGCTGGCCATCCGCAGGCCGCGGGTGACCCGGGCGGCCTCCGCCCGGACGTTCCACACCGTCCACGTCGAGCGCCGCTCCAGCAGCCCGTGCACGACCAGGGCGCCCAGCCGGTCGACGGTGGCGGGGCTGACCTGGTCGTGCCGCAGCGCCGTGCCGGGCCGGTTCCGGACGGCCTGCTCGGTTATGGCGGCAGGGTCGCGGCCGGTAAGCCGGCGGGCCCGGTCGGCCCAGCGGGCCAGCAGCTCCCGCAGCGGGTGCGCCGTCTTGGCCGGGCGGGAGGCGAGGGTGGCCTGCTGGCGCAGCTTCACCACCTCGACCCGGCTGGGCGGCCGGGCATGGCGGGTGGTGAAGTCGGCCACGGCGGTGCGCAGCGCCGTGTCGATGGCGCCCGCCCGGGTGGAGAACGCGGACAGCAGCCGGTCGTCCAACCCCTGGATCTCGAACGCGGGGTGCGGCGCTCCCCGCGCGACCGCCACCCCCACCGGACCGGCAGCCGGCGGGCGAGCTGGTCGGCGAGCAGGTCGTCATACAGCTCACTGACGGCGACGGCGGCGTGGTGCAGCGCCCGGGAGTCCACCGACCGCCACTTCCCGTCCGGTCCTTGCACCTTGTTCGCGATCACGACGTGGGTGTGCAGGTTCGGGTCGCCGGTGCGGGTGTCCCAGTGGTCGAACGCCGCCGCCAGCATCCCCCGCGTGGTCACCTGCGCGACCCCGGCCGATCCGGTGCGGGTCCGGAGCACGGTCGCCTGCACATACGCCAGGGTGTCGTCGCCCGCGGCGCGGTGCGCGTCGGCGACGGCCCGCTGCGTCGCGGGGTCCGCGAGGGCCCACAGCACGCTGGCGGACTTCGGCACGGTGAACGTGAAGTCGAGCCCGGCGACCGCCTTCGGCCCCGACCGCGCCGCCTCCGTCTCCTGGATCTGGGTGACCATCGCGGCCCGCCGCTCCGGGGGTAGGTCGTCGGGGAGGGCGGAGGTCTTCGCGGCGACCCGCTCCGCCAGCGGACGGAAGACGGGGTAGGCCCGGCCGAGGGGTTCGCGGTGCACCGGGTCCCGGCCGGCGCCGAAGAGCGCGGCCATCTGCTCCTCGGTCACCACCGACCCGGCGAGGATCCGCCCGGCCGCGTCACTGCCCAGCCCGCCCAGTCCCGCGCCGACCCACCGGCCGGGCGGGTAGCCGGACCCGGCGTAGTACGCCGTCAACGGCGTGGAGGCGTCGCGGGCCACGTCGCCGCTGGCGGTAGGCCGCAGCAGGTAGGTGTAGCCGGCGCCGGCGGACAGCCGGCGCATCGACATCACCGCCGGCCCCGGCGGTGCGTGGGGGAGTGCATGCCCTAGAAGTGCCCGCCGAAACGGCAGCGGGCCGGGTGGTTCCACCCTCGGGTGCCAGACGAGTCACGGTCGCGATCTTGATCGCTTGGTTGTTGGGATGAGAATGGTGGGGCCGCTCGGCGACGCCGCTTTTACTCTGGTGCCTGTGAGCCCGTAGACGAGTCCGGTGCGGGGATCTCGGGCGTGTCGGATTGTTGCCGTG
Organism: Actinomycetes bacterium; assembly: GCA_036510875.1. Taxonomy (NCBI): domain Bacteria; kingdom Bacillati; phylum Actinomycetota; class Actinomycetes; species Actinomycetes bacterium. The sequence goes on along the minus strand of DATCDE010000236.1, from coordinate 12,341 downwards.
AGCACGTGGGTCTGTGTCCATCGCAGAGGTCCCTCCGAGTGGCGTGTGGTTCAACGCTGAAACGGAGGTGGTCGGGATGGATGTGCTGTTCGACCGGGTCGCGGGCATCGATGTGGGCAAGGCGACGGTGACGGTGTGCGTGCGGACGCCGGGTACGGGTCGTAAGCGGAACTCGGAGACGCGGACGTTTCGGACGATGACGCGGTCGCTGGTGGTGATGGCGGACTGGCTCGAGGAGTGCGGGGTGACGCTGGCGGCGATGGAGTCGACCGCGACGTACTGGAAGCCGGTGTTCTACTGCTTGGAGGAGCGGATGGAGTGCTGGCTGCTCAACGCCGCTCACATGAAGGCGGTCCCGGGTCGCAAGACCGATGTGAAGGACGCGGAGTGGATCGCGCAGCTGCTGGAGCACGGTCTGGTCAGCCCGTCGTTCGTGCCCCCTCCGCAGATCCGGCAGCTGCGGAACCTGACCCGCTACCGGTCCCAGCTGATGGGTGACCGGACCCGGGACGCGGGACGTTTGGAGAAGCTGCTCGAGGACGCCTCGATCAAGCTGTCGGCGGTGGCGTCGAACATCACCGGGACCTCCTCGCGGGAGATGCTCGCGGCCCTGGTGGCCGGCGAGCGTGACCCGGCGGTGATGGCCGATCTGGCGCACAGCACCCTGCGGCGGAAGATCCCCGACTTGACCGAGGCGTTGATCGGCCGGTTCGACGAGCACCACGCGGTGCTGGTCGGTGCGCTGCTGACCCGGCTGGAGCACACCGAGGCCGCGTTGCGTCAGATCGACGCCGAGCTCGCGGTCCGGATGATGCCCTACGCCCGTCAGCTCGAGCTGCTGCAGACCATCCCCGGCGTCGGGGTCGTGACCGCGCAGGTGTTCATCGCCGAGACCGGTGGGGACATGACCCGATTCGGGTCGCCCGAGCAGCTGTCCGCGTGGGTCGGGGTCGCGCCCGCGGTGCACGAGTCGGCCGGCAAGCGCACCCCCGCGGGATCCCGGCGCGGCAACAAGTGGCTCTGCTCGATGCTGGTCGAGGCCGCCAACTCCGCGTCCCGGACCAAGAACACCTACCTCGCGTCCCAGTTCAAGCGGATCGCGTCCCGGCGAGGACAGGGCCGCGCCGCGGTCGCGGTCGCGCACTCCATGCTCGTGTCGGCCTACTGGATGCTCGAACGCGACGAGCCCTACCAGGACCTCGGCCCCGACTGGCTCACGAAGCGCAACGACGAGGCGCACGCACGACGCCTGGTCGCCCAGCTCGAACGACTCGGTCACACCGTCGTCCTCGACCCCGCCGCCTGACACAAGAACCGCGGAAACCCTTCCGGGGTGGCTCATCCGGGCTACGCCCGGATGCTGTCGCGCCGTGGTTGAGGTCATTCTCGGGTCAGTAATGCGACCTGGGTGGTGATCTTGTCGGTCTGGCCCGGGCGGGACGGGCACTTCTTCGGTGGGCGGCCATCCCGGTGTCCACAGATCCGGCGTCGACGGTGGCCGGTCATACGGGACGACGGCACCGTCGAACAGGACGGGAACGGCAACCGGATCGGGAGATGCGCGGTGACGGTGGAATCGTGGGAAGTCACGGCGGGACGGGTCGTGGACCGCCTGGGCGTCGGGTTGGACGCGTTGTGGGCGGTGCTGTTCGCCGCGCAGACCGCCGCGCTGCTGCTGTCGCTGGCCGGCCCGCTGGTCGACGAACAGCCACTGTCGACGGTGGCGTTGGATCTGGCGGAGGCGGTCGAGGAGCTCGAGTGGGCCTGCCCTGAGCTGGCCGCGAACGGTGTGGGCTTGGACCTGGTGCCGATCCCCGACGGGGACCTGGACGAGGGCCGGGCCGGGCTGGCCGGGCTGCTCCGGGTCGCCCTGGACGTGGCGACCGGGCTGCTGCGTGACCCCGAGCGGCCGCTGGACACCGCGGAGCTGCTCGCGGTGTCCCGGGTGGTCACCTGCTGGGCACCGCGCACGTCGGCACCACCGGGCAGCTGCCGTGACCACCCCGAGCACCCGGGAGATCCGGACCGTGTTCGGGGAGCTGGCCCGGGACACCGCCGAGCAGCTCGCCGCCGGGGTCGGCACCGTCACCGTCACGCCGTTCGACACCCGGGCGCAGGCCGTGACCACAGTGGCCGCCTACCGCGACCTTGCCCACTCGCTGGCCCGGGCCGGCAGCCAGCTCCTCGGCCCGGCCGAGCGGATCGCCGGGCTGCGGCACGCCACCCGCCCCGACCTGACCGACATCGCGATGCTGCACCTCGTCGACGACCTGCACCGACTCGGCCACCCCCGCCCCTTCACACCGCGCCCTCCGGCCCACGGGGCCGGCGCCGCCTGGGCGGAGGCGTCGCGCACCGCCGCCGCACGAACCCCACCGCCCCCCGCGAGCGACGAGCCGCCGATCCCGGCTACGCCCGGCCCGACGGTCACAACCGGCCCCCGGCTGGTCATCACCGAACCGCCCGAGCCGGCCGGGCCAACCGGGTTGTTACCCGAGCCCGCCGGGGAACCCGCCACGGAGGATCCGCCGCCCGCCGACGAGCTCGACGCGGCGGTCGCCGCGTTCCTCGACCCCACCGACACCACCGTGCCCAAGGTCGCCGTCATGGGCCCCGTGCAGGTCCACGCGCCCGGTGAGATCGACCCGGAGCGGGTCGCGGTCGTCACCGAGCTGATCGTCTACCTGGCCACCCGCCCCGGGCGGACGGTCAGTGCCGCCGCGCTCGATGACGTCGTCTGGCCGAACAAGGCGGTGCGGCTGTCCACCCGCAACGAGGCCATCAGCCGGGCCCGCAACTGGCTGGGCGCCGACGCCGAGGGCGACCCGCACCTGCGGCGCGGCTCGGACGGCACGGTGAGCCTGGGTAGCAGGGTGCTCGTCGACTGGGACCTGTTCACCGACCTGACCGCGCGCGGTCTGGCCGCCAACGGTGAGGGCCACCGTGACCTGGCCACCGCGCTGAGCCTGGTCCGCGGGCAGCCGTTCGCCCACGTCCCCCCGCGCCGGTACGGGTGGCTGCCCGAGACCTACCTCGAGCAGGACATCGCCGCCGCCGTGGTTGACACCGCGCACCGGCTGGCGACCCAGCGGCTCGCCGCGGGCGACCCGAAGGGCGCACGCCACGCCGCCCGCCAGGCGCAGCTCATCGACCGCTACGACGAACGTCCCTGGCGCGACCTGCTCCTCGCCGAGCAACACCTCGGCAACCGCGGCGCCATCCGCACCCTGGTCGAGGACCTCACCACCACCCTCGAGGTCGACGTCGACGACGACCTGACCGAGGAGACCCAGCAGCTGATCCAGCAGCTGACAGCCGAGGGGGCGCTGCCGTCACGATCCCGTAGCGCTCCCTGACTGTCGTGCCCGGGTGCGTCGGCGCCGAGCCTGTTGACCGCTGGCCGGATGCAGGCTCAGACTCTCAGCGACTGGTCCATCGGCCGGCAGGCCGGATCCCCTTGGTGAAATGGGGAGAAGATGTTCATCGGCGTCCAGTTCTCCGCCCGCACCCTCGGCGCGCTCTTCGGCGAAGGACTCAAGCGCGTGGACCTCTGCGTGACCGACCAGTTCGATGGGTATGTCGTCGACCACATCGACATCGATCCGATAACCAGCTTCGGGTCGGGCAGCGCCTTCGTCGCGCAGATCCCGGTGAACGGCATCCCGACCACGCACCTCGTCCCGACCCACGCCGTGGCGTACAGCCAGGCCGTCACCGTGCACCTCGTCACGGTCTCCGACCTGGAGGCCAACGGCGACCAGCCGACGCCCACGCTGGCGCTACCGCTGACCGTCACGTTCGACCTGACGTTCGACGTGTCCGGCAGCGGCACCGCCCTCACGCTCTCCTACCAATCGGTGTCTTCGCTGGTCTCCGACCCGCGCATCGCCGCGCTCGACCCGGTGCTGCGCAATCACCTGCCCCCGCAGACCGAGGCGCTCGACCTGGTCTCGCTCGTGAGCGCACTGGGCGTCACCGGCTCACCGGTGGTTGCCGGCGCAGCCGTCAGTGGCGACGGCAGCCTGGTGGAGTTCCGGCTGGAGCTCAGCGACGTGGCGGCCTCGGGCAACCTCGTCTCGTGGGAAGGCTTCTTCACCGAGGGCCCCGACCCCGACTTCACCAAGAGCCATGAATGGGCGGTGTGGGTCAGCGTCGACGGCCTCGAGTCGTCCATGAAGAAGCTCTTCACCGACGGTCTGAAAGCCAACAGCGCCTCGTTCTCCCTGGTCAGCGAGGTCGACGTGGCGTGGCAGCCGGGTGAGCCACCGAGCCTGGTTGTCACGTTCAACGGCAACGCCATCGACGCCTGCACCTGCTTCTGGAGCAAGATCGACGTGAACGTCGACGTGACGATCACGATCACGTTCTCGATCGACAGCGGACAGATCCGCTATGACATCCACGTCGACCACAGCTCCAACGGCCTCCAGCTGTTCTGCTGTGAGATCACCAGCGCCTTGTTCTGGCCGTTCGTGGGCGCGGTGATGCTGGCCGACAAGGACATCGACGTGGGGGAGTACGTCGGGGGTTGGCTCGCCGGGCCGTTGGGCGTGTTCATCGCCGCCGTCGTCGCGGCGAGCACCCAGTCCACCCAGATCCCGACCAGCTCGCTCCAGGGGACCTGCACCAAGGACGACGACAGCCACCTGCACTGTCTCGTGCCGTTCCCCAGCGGTGCGACGCCGACACCGCCGTGCGGACCGCCATCCATCGAGGACCGCATACCGTCGGAGCTCTACGGGACGCCGGCCGGAGTGGTGCTGCCGGGCGCGCTCGTCATCGCCGGCGAGGATCCCATTCGGACCGCGTCGCAGGCCACGCTGAACTGTGCAGTGAACGACTTCGTTTGGCAGTTCCCGGCGCCGACCTGCTCGGGCATCGACGGGGAGCTGACGATGTCGGCCTCCGTCGTCCTCAGCGGGACCGGGGACCTCCCGATCCTCTTCTGCTCTGCGGTGGCGATCGGCGACAACGCCGCGGACTACCAGCCGCTGATCGCGGTGACCTACTCCTACTGCCCGATGGTGATCACGGTCCATGTTGACGTGCCGGTCGGGACACCGCTGAACGGCCCGTGCGAGCTGCTGGTCCAGACGACCGGCGGAGCGCGGGTCCTGACCCTGCACCCAGCTCCGGCACCGTCGCCGGATGACGTCGCCGCCTTCGACAAGGCCGTGCTCGCGTGGCGGCTGGACCACTGCTACACCCTGCTCGACCCGTGGTACCGGCTGTTCCACCGCTTCAACCCCAAGTGGCTGGTCGACCCGCCGAGTGAGGGGATCGACCCCGAGCGGGTGTCGCACGTGTGGGAGGTCGCGATCGCCGGTGCCGTCCGCGGCGACACGGTCGCCTTGACCGGTCTCGGCGGCGAGCAGCTCGACGCGGCGGTGGTGGACGCTGCGGGCGTGGCCCGGCTCTCGGCCGTGACCCCGCCCCTGATGCTCGGTGCGGGCGCCGCTGCGGTGGGGCTGGTCTCCGCTGCGACCGGCGAGGCGACGGCTGGTGCGTCCACGCCGCGCGCCCCGGCTGGGGCGGGGGCGGAACTGTCGATCCACCGCCTGCGATCCGGTGCCGCCACCGACAGCGGTGAGCCGTTCGCCATCCAGATGATGATCAAGCAGATCCTGGTGGTTGAGCAGGCGCAGCTACTGATCGGGCGGCGCCCGATCGCGCTGGCCCTGGTCTCTGAGCGGGGTCAGCGGATGTTGCTCGTCGCCTTCAGCGGAGGCGTGAACGCGTACGAGTTGTCCAACGCCGCGGCACCCCGCTTGATCGGTCAGCAGTTGGGTGACGTGCACGGGGCCCGGCGGCTGTCGGGGAATCGGTTGGTGACGTGGGACGACCGGGGGATCAACGCGTTCGACGCCCGGGCAGTGCGCCGGGTGCTCGAGTTGGACGGCGTCCGCGACGTGCGGGCCGGGGGCGGTGGACGCTGCTGGGTCGCCACGGACTCACACGTCCACGTGCTCGACGAGGACTGGCGGGTCAGCGACTGCTTCGAGGTTGGCGGCCACCAGGACGACCCGGCGCTGGCCAGCCCGGCGGCGCCGACCTCGTCCGTTCGGGCACCGTTCGGCGAGAGCGCGCACAGCCGTTTCGGCCTGGTCGCGCGGATCGACACCGACAGGATCAGTCTCGGCGTGATCGCCGGCACCCGCACCCTGTGACGACGGCTGGGCGAAGGCACGGATCAGTGCCTGTCGCCACTGGTCGTGCGAACCTCGCGGGCAGGGGCCCCAATGCTGCGGGGTCAGGGTGAGGGGCTGGCCGGGTGTGCCACGCCGCCTGGGAAGGGGGGAGTGGCCGCGGCGCGGTAGGCGGCGGCCTGGTCGAGTACCTGGGTGACGTACCAGTCGGCGTGGTTGTAGCGGAAGATCGCACCGCGTAGCCGGCGGGGGTCGCCGGCGCCGTTGGCGCACAGGTAGTGGGCGGCACCGTAGATGGCGTCGATGGGGTTGTACCGGTCGGCGACGCCGTACGCGGCCCAGGTGGCGGCGAGGAACTGCATGGGTCCGCCGGCCCCGGCGTTGTTCTGCCCGCTGTGCACGCCGGGGAGGGTGGAGCGGCCGTGGTTGCTTTCGATCTTGCCGATGGCGGCGAGGACGGTCCAGTCCAGCCCGGGGCAGGTCGCCGCGGCTGAGGCGTACACCCCGACCAGGTCGGGCGGGATGTCCGCGACGGCGACGCCCGCGTCCGGCGGGCGGTTCGGCGGTGGTGGCGTGGCGGCGGTGACGGCGGTGACCGCCCCGGCCAGGACGCCGAGCACGACCACGGGCGCGGCGACGAGTGTGGCGAGGACGACACGCATCCGGGCACCTCTTCAGGGGGCGGGGGAGCGCACCGGGCTGGCTGATCCGCGCGACGCGATCCGGGACACCGGTGACCCGGCACTTCGCCGAGCTCACCGCCGCGGCCGACCTGCCGCCGATCCGGCTGCACGACGTGCGCCACGGCGCCGCCACCCTCGCCCTGGCCGCCGGGGCCGACCTGAAGACCGTCTCGGAGATGCTCGGACACTCCAGCATCGTGATCACCGCGGACACCTACACGTCCGTGCTGCCCGAGCACGCCAGAGCGGCCGCGGAATCCGCGGCCGCTCTGATCGCCGGCTCTCGTACGACCGGTATCGAAAACTCTGCACCTATTTTGCACCCATACAAGATCCAAAACGCCGGCAGCGATGCCCCCGAAGAGGCATCGCTGCAGGTCAGACGGGTGCGCCGCCAGGGACTCGAACCCCGAACCCGCGGATTAAGAGTCCGCTGCTCTGCCAGTTGAGCTAGCGGCGCATCGAGCGGTCGAAGATTATCAGCCTCCGGCGGCGGCCGGGAAACCCCCCCCGACTTCGTCGGTCCGCGCGTCGGCAGCCTCTCGTCGGACGTCGTCGGCGATCGCCTCGGCGGTGTAGATCTCCCGTGAGGTCGGCCCGGCCGGGTCGAGGAGATCGCACAGCAAGGTGATCGGTACGCCGTCAGCCAGCCACTCCATGACGTGGTGTCGGAACTGAATCACACTGGTGTCATTCGGCAGCCCATGTGGGCACCTTGAGCCCATCGCGGCGCCAAGAGCAACCGACTTTGTCGGAAATGTCCGGCGCCACTTGGTGGCCTAGAGGACCACCTCAACCTACTCTTGAGGCCCGCACGCCGCCGTGCATGCGGATTCAAGGTGCCGACCGGTTCGTCCGACGGGACGAGCAGCCACGCACCGCGACGGCTGACCCCGTCGCATCCGGGGGCAGGGAGGTGGATCGGCATGTGGGTAGTCCGCGGTGCGCGGCGACCGGGTGTGGCCCTGTCAGCAGCGTTGGCGGTGACGTTGCTGGCCGCCTGCCAGGCGGGCAACGGCGCTGCGACGGCGGGCGGCGGTGGTGCCAACCAGTCGGCGACGCCTGCTCCCTCGCTCGTCATCCCGTCCCCGGTCTCCTTCCAGACCCCGCTCAAGGTCACCGTGGACTCCGGATCGCTCGCAGCCATGCAGGTCAGCCAGCACGGCACCGGCACCACGCTGCCCGGCGCGGTCGATACCGGCGGCACCGCGTGGGTCAGTTCGATGCCGCCCGTCCCGGGGGAGACCTACGACGTTGTCGCCACCCTGCGGAGCACGCAGGGGAAGACCCAGCCCACGACGTCGAGCTTCACCGTCGCGACCATCCCGACCGACCAGCGGCTGCGGTTGACCATGTACCCCAATGAGGGCGATGTCGTCGGCGTCGGTGCCCCCATCGTCATCCGGTTCGACCAGAAGGTGACCGATCGTGCCGCGGTGGAGAGCTCCTTCCTGATGAGCAGCACGACTCCCGTGGTCGGTTCCTGGCACTGGGTCAACGACCGTGAGGTGCACTTCCGTCCCGAGCAGTACTGGCCGACGGGCACCAAGGTGGCCGTCCGACTGGGGCTCAACGGCGTCCAGGCAGGCCCCGACCTGTGGGGTGCTCGAACCTACGAGCTCGGCTTCACGGTCGGCGACTCCCACATCGCCTACGTGGACGCCGCCAAGCACACCCTCACCCCCACGGTGAACGGCAAGGCCATCGCCGTCTGGCCGACCAGCCTCGGTCGTCCCGAGTTCGCCACCCGCAACGGCACCTACGTGGTGCTGTCCAAGGACCGGTCTCTGCGCATGACCTCGTGCAGCGCGCAGATCACCTGCGACAAGAACAACCCGAACTACTACGACCTCACGGTCGACTTCGATGTCCGGCTGACCTGGAGCGGCACCTTCGTGCACTCGGCGCCATGGTCGGTCGGCAACCAGGGCTTCGCCAACGTCTCGCACGGGTGCGTCAACCTCAGTGCCGCCCACGGGCAGATCTTCTTCGACCAGTCCCGCTACGGGGACGTCGTCATCGTCAAGAACTCCAGCCGGCCGGCCACCGACCTCGTCCGGTCCGGTGACCCTGGCATGGCCGACTGGAACATCTCCTGGTCGCAGTACGTCGCGGCGTCCGCGCTCAAGCAGGAAGTGACGACGACCCCCCTGGCGACGCAGCAGGGCTGACGGAGCAGACTCGCGCGTCAACGGGCGAAGAAGTGCAGCCCCACCCACGCCCAGCCGGTCAGCACTCCGATGCGCCCCGCTCGGCTGCGCATGATGTGGGCCACCACTTGGCCCAGTGACGGGACCCGTGAGCCGCCCCGCGCGGCGACCACCTGCAGACCGACTGCGACGCCGACCAGGAGCAGGTAGCCGGCCATGGTCGCGTCGTGCCAGGTCATGAGGTGCCTCTGCCCGGGTCGGCCGGCGCGCGGTTGAGCAGCCACCAGCCCATCCCCAGCCAGCCGGCGAGGGCCACCGAGCGGCCCAGATGTGTGGCGAGCACCGGGTCCATGAGGAAGCTGATGGTGGGGTGCGCCTCGGAGCTGACCCGCAGGGTGGGCTGCTGCAGCAGGGCGGACAGCTCCCAGAGCCCGGCCGCGACGAACACCGCAGTCCAGGCGCGGACACCCACCGGGTCGGGTGGGCTTAGGAGCCGCGCCGGCCGCAGAGGTCCTTGCCAGCCGACGATGAGAGCGGCTGATGCGGGCAGCAGGATGGTCATGGTGGCTGGCCATGAGTACCGGGTGAACGTGCCGGCCGCGACCGCGTACGCAGCCAGGCTCGCCATGGCCCCGAGCGCGAGCCAGCGTCCGCGAGACGGTGGTGAGGGCGGCCCCAGCAGGGGGATCGCAGCCGGAGGGGCGATCCCGCGAGACTGGCGGGCGGCATCCCGCCCGACGGCAGCGGCGACCGAACCGAGCAGGACGGCGTGGATCCAGTTGTCCGAGATCCCGTCGAAGAACGCCGCGAGGCCGAGGATCCACACCAGCGGGTCTCGCGTGCCGGCTCGAAGGTCGACCCACAGGCTCAGTGGCGAACCGCGGTCGACCGCAGCAGTCGACTCGGACACGGTCAGGTCGTCGCGGTCGTCCGGCTCGGGGATTGGCATCGGCAGCACCAGCTCTCACCTGTGTCAGAGGCTCGTGCATTCGAGGCTAGCGCGGCATTGGGGTGAGTGACGGGACTCGAACCCGCGACCACCTGGACCACAACCAGGTGCTCTACCAACTGAGCTACACCCACCATGGCTGCCTGGGGCAGCCGCAGAAGTGTACCCGGAAGGACGACCCGTCCTCAGCCCCCGGTCACGTCTGCACCACGCCCGGCTGGGTGGCCGGGGGCTGGCCGTAACGCGCGGCGATCGCCCGGGACGTTGTCGTGTCCGGTCCGGGGTGCGGCACGAAGATCGCCTCCCGGTAGTAGCGCAGCTCGTCGATGCTCTCCAGGATGTCGGCGAGCGCGCGGTGCCCGCCGTGCTTCTCCGGGGAGTTGTAGTAGGCGCGCGGGTACCAACGTCGCGCCAGCTCCTTGACCGAGGACACGTCGACCAGCCGGTAGTGCAGGTGAGCGTCCAGCGCGGGCAGGTCGCGGGTGATGAACCCGCGGTCGGTGTACACCGAGCTGCCGGCCAGCGGCGCCTTCCCGGGCTCCGGCACGAACTGGCGCACGTACGCCAGCACCTCCGCCTCGGCCTCCTCGAGCGTCGCCCCGTCGGGCAGCTCGTCCAGCAGCCCGGAGGTCGTGTGCATGGTGCGGACGATGTCGACCATCTGCTCCACCGCGCCGTCCGGCGGACGGATCACGACGTCGACACCCTCGCCGAGAACTGTGAGGTCGGCGTCGGTGACGACGACAGCGATCTCGATCAGAGCGTCCCGCTCGAGGTCGAGGCCGGTCATCTCGCAGTCGATCCACACCAGGTGTCCACCGTTGGCCATGCCTCGACTCTAGGGGGACCTCCGGCACTGGGCCGTACCGGCTCCCCGGCGGTTGCCTGGAAACGTGGGCATCTCAACGACATTGACGTTCCTCGGGGCCACCGGAACGGTGACCGGCAGCCGGTTCCTCGTCGAGACGAGCTCGGCCCGAGTGCTCGTCGACTGCGGGCTGTACCAGGGGCTGCGGGAGCTGCGACGGCGTAACTGGGAGCCGTTCCCCGTCGAGCCCGCGTCGATCGACGCCGTCGTTCTGACCCACGCCCACCTGGACCACTGCGGCTACCTGCCACGGCTGGTCCGGGACGGGTTCGCAGGTCCCACTTTCGTGACCGAGTCGACCGGCCAGCTCACCTCCGTCGTGCTGCGGGACAGCGCCCGGCTGCAGGAGGAGGACGCGCGCTTCGCCGCCGAGAAGGGCTTCTCGAAGCACAGCCGTCCGCTGCCGCTCTACGACTCCCAGGACGCCGAACGCGCGATCGCGACGCTGCGCACCGTCGAGTACGAGGCGGAGGTCGAGGTCGCGAGCGGCGTGTCGGTGGTGCTGCGGCCGTCTGGGCACATCCTCGGAGGGGCCATCGTGGAGCTGCGCGCCGACGGGCGCACCGCCGTCTTCTCCGGCGACCTCGGCCGGCCTTCGCACCCACTGCTTCGGCCCCCGGCGCTCTCTGCCGGCGCTGACGTGCTCGTGCTGGAGTCCACGTACGGCGACCGTGTGCACGCGCCTCGGACGTCCGCCCTGCCGGACGCGATCCGGCGCACCGTGCGGTGCGGCGGCGTGGTCCTCATCCCCGCGTTCGCGGTGGACCGCACCGAGGTGGTGCTCATGGAGCTGAAGCGGCTGATGGAGTCCGGGGCCATTCCCCGAGTCCCCGTGTTCGTCGACAGCCCGATGGCTCTGGCGGCGCTGGAGATCTACCGGGCGGCGGTCCGCAACGGGAACCCCGGCATCCGGTCGGGCCTCGATCGTGCCGGCGACCTGTTTGACCCGGGTGACCTACGCGAGGCCCGAACTGTCGAGGAGTCCAAGCGGCTGAACGATCCGCAGCACCCGTGCATCATCGTGTCGGCGTCCGGGATGGGCACCGGCGGCCGGGTGGTTCACCACCTGGCCGGCCTGCTGCCGGACCCGCGCAACACTGTGGTGCTCGCCGGCTATCAAGCGGTTGGCACCCGCGGGCGTGACCTGCTCGAGGGCGCCTCCCAGCTGAAGATGCATGGCCGGTACGTCCCGGTCCGCGCCGACATCGTGGACTGCTCGGAGTTCTCGGTCCACGCGGACGCCGACGAGCTGGTGCGCTGGGCCACGTCGTCGCCGAGGGTGCCTTGGGTCTGCTATCTGGTCCACGGCGAGGAGGGTGCCTCGGAGGCGCTGGCCGCCCGGCTGCAGGAGGAGCTGGGCTGGGTGGCGGTGGTCCCCCGTCCCGGCGAGCGGGTACGGCTCGGCTAGTACTACAGCCGCATTTACTTTGATCTTAGTCGGCGTGTCGGCTTGAGTTGCTGATCGTTTCCCGGATCTTGGGCCGGGTGGCTGATGATGTCGGGGGGGCGGACGTCGAGGTGTGGGCGTGGGGGCTGGGTGAGGTC
>DATCDE010000235.1 GCA_036510875.1 Actinomycetes bacterium | reverse complement strand
TCCTGCAGGTCATCGTCATCGCCACCATCGGGTTCCTCTGGTTCGTCGGGGTCGTGCGTGGGCGCCTGGGTGAGCGGGAGCCCAGGCTCTTCGGCACGGTCTTCCTCGGTGGCAGTGTGCTGATGGCAGGGGTCATGATCGCTGGTACCTCCGCCCTGGCCGCGCCCTCGGTTCTGGTTGAGGCCGGCGGGAAGGCGGTGGACCCGGGTGCCGCCTCGATGTCCCGGGCTCTGGCGGTGAGTCTGCTCTCGGTGTTCGCTCCCCGCATCGCGACCCTGGTGATGTTCTCGACCGCCGCCCTGAGCCGAAAGACCAACGCGCTACCTGGATGGCTGATCTATGTCACCTACATCGTGGGGATCCTCGAGTTCGTCAACTTCACGGTCGCTGAACCGACCGTCTACGTCTTCCCGGCCTGGATCGGGCTGGTCAGCATCGTCCTGCTGATCCGCGACCGGCCGGCACACCTCCGGTCGCCTCATGATCAGGCGGCGGCCTGACCCTGCGGGGAGGAAATCCGGCCCGACGGCGTCGCGGTGAGGGCCTCACTACTGTGCGTTGGGCTCGCCAGGACGCCGGTTGGCCTCGACCCACGCCGCCGCGTCGGCCTGGGCACGCTCCACGGAGGCGCCCACCCGCTCACTGCCTCGGTACACGTTCTCGGGGCCGATCACGTCGGTGATCCCGGCGACGCCGATCTGCTCGTCGATGGTGTCGTTGGTGGACACCAGGACAAGCTTTGCACCGACGGCCGCCAGACCTTCGGCGTAACGGCGGAGCACGTCCATGAAGGTGGTCCCGAGATCGCTGCGGCCACGTAGCCGCAGAATCACCACAGAGTTCCGCGAGGCCGGGCCCGGGGCAGGCAGGCCCGTCTCGAACACCGGCGCGGCGGCGAAGAACAGGCTCCCGTACGGCTGCAGGACGACCACCTCGTTGGCCGGAAGCTCGGCCGGGGGGTCGGTCTCGACCAGATGCCCATCGGCGTCGATCTGCCGTCGTTTGATGGTGATCTGGTTCGACTGCCGCACGACGTGCAGGATCACGGACAACCCCACCCCGACCAGGACCGCGTACTGCAGGGGGATGACCATGGTCAGCGCGAAAGTCGTGACAAGGACCACCTTCTGCACCACGCCGGTCTTCCACACGGACGCCAGATCCGCCACCTTGATAGTGCGGTAGCCGATCAGCATCAGCAGCCCGGCCAGGGCAGGCATGGCGACGTTGCCCACCAGAGGGCCGAAGGCGACGATCACGACCGCCATCACCACCCCGGCGATCACCAGAGCCAGACGCGACCGCGCCCCAGCCGCCTTGTTCAGCGAGGACGCCGACAGGGACCCGCCCACCGGCATCCCCTGGAAGACCCCCGCGGCCACGTTCGCGGCCCCCTGCCCGACAAAGTCACGTGACGCGTCAGGGTAGCGGCCGTCGGGATTGGGGAAGTTGGCCGAGATGCTCGCCCCCTGGACCAGCCCCACGAACGCCAGCGACAGTGCCGGCACCACCAGCGAAGGGACAAGCCGGAGCATCGGGGCCTCAGGCCGCGGAAGGGACTGGGGAACGACCCCGAGATCCTTCAGGGTCGCAACCTCGGACCACCCGGCAACTATCGCGACAGTCGAGGTGACCACGACCGCGACCACCAGTCCCAGCGGACCAAGCCTGGTGCGCTCGAGCAGGACGATCAGCACGATCGTGGCCGCCCCCACGACCACGGTCGTCAGGTGAAGCTGTCCGGGGTGCAGCAGAGTGTTGAGAGTGCGGGCGATCCGGTTCGGTCCCTGCGCGTCGTACCCGGTGAAGTTGGCCAGCTGACCCAGGATGATGTTGACACCAACAGCGTTGATGAACCCGACCATCACCGCATTCGACACGAACCGCAGGACCGACCCGAGATGCAGAAGCCCGGCCGCCAGCATGACGACGCCGGTCAGCAGCGAGAGCGTGAACAACGCACGACCGGGGTCACTGGCCGTGTGAACTGCCGGCACATCCGCCACGACCATGGCCATCGCGCCCGTGCCCTGAACCGCCATGAAGGACGAGCTCGTGACGACCGCACCCGTAATCGTGCCGACCAGGTACGCGTACAGCCCCGACAAAGGGCTGACCCCAGCCAACAGGCCAGTCGCGAGACCGTCCGGCACGCTCTGAATACCGAGCACCACGCCGGCGACGGTGTCCTCACGAACAGTGGCCCGCCCCATCTTGAAGCGGCGTTCCAGCTGCCCGCCCTCCCTGCCTCTTGGGTGCCGCATCACACGTGACTACCTCTCAGTCCGAAGGCCCCATCATCGCGATCACACAGCGGCACCAACCCAGAGCTCAATTTCCTCGCGAACACCCGACGTGCTCCTACCCGCGCCCATCTGGCGGGACTTCTGCCATCAGCAATGTGCAGCATCAACCACG
>DATCDE010000234.1 GCA_036510875.1 Actinomycetes bacterium | reverse complement strand
GGCCGTGGGGTACCCCGTCGGGTACACCGAGCCGGGCGGGGCCGGCCACGGGTCAGGCGGCTGCGGTGGGGCGCCCGCCGCGGGGCCTCGGTCATGCTGCCTCCTGCTGGAACGCGCACGGCCCCGCTCCCGGGTTGGGGGGCGGGGCCGTACGGATGATCCCTGGCTCAGCCGCGGTAGTCGAAGTCGTAGTCCTCGAGCGGGACCGCGGCGGCCGGGCTGGCCCCGAAGCCGGTGTAGTCGACCTCGTCGTAGACCGCCATCGAGTACATGGCCGCCTTGGCCTCCTCGGTCGGCTCCACCCGGACGTTGCGGTACCGGGCCAGGCCGGTGCCCGCCGGGATGAGCTTGCCGATGATGACGTTCTCCTTCAGACCGAGGAGCGGGTCCGACTTGGCGTGGATCGCCGCGTCGGTGAGCACCCGGGTGGTCTCCTGGAAGGACGCCGCCGACAGCCACGACTCGGTGGCCAGCGAGGCCTTGGTGATGCCCATGAGCTCCGGCCGGCCGGAGGCCGGGGTGGCACCCTCGGCGACCAGCTGGCGGTTCTCCTCCTCGAAGCGGGTCCGCTCGACCAGCTCGCCCGGCAGCATCGTCGCCTCACCGGACTCGATGATCGTGACCCGCTTGAGCATCTGCCGGACGATCACCTCGATGTGCTTGTCGTGGATCGACACGCCCTGGCTCCGGTAGACCTCCTGGACCTGCTCCACGAGGTAGCGCTGCACCGCGCGCGGGCCGAGGATCCGCAGCACCTGCTTGGGGTCGACCGCACCCGCGACGAGCTGCTGGCCCGCCTCGACGTGGTCGCCCTCACCGACCAGCAGCCGGGACCGCTTGGAGACCGGGTAGGCCACCTCGTCGGTCCCGTCGTCCGGCACCACAACGATCTTGCGGGACTTCTCGACGTCGTCGATGCGGACCCGACCCGCGGACTCGCTGATCGGGGCCACGCCCTTGGGCGTGCGCGCCTCGAACAGCTCGACCACGCGGGGCAGGCCGTGGGTGATGTCCTCACCCGCGACACCGCCGGTGTGGAACGTCCGCATCGTCAGCTGGGTGCCCGGCTCGCCGATCGACTGCGCGGCGATGATGCCCACCGCCTCGCCGACGTCGACTATCTTGCCGGTGGCCAGCGAACGCCCGTAGCAGGCCGCGCAGGTGCCGACCTTGCTCTCGCAGGTGAGCACGCTGCGCACCTTGATCTGCCCGACACCGAGGCGGACGAGCTCCTCGATGACCGGCATGGTGAGGTCCGACCCGGCCGCGGCGTCCGTGCTGCCGTCGACGCTGACGTCCTCGGCCAGGGTGCGCGCGTAGACCGACGACTCGACGTCGTCGTGCTGACGGAAGCCACCGCCGGACAGCGGGACGGCGACCGGGAACGGCAGCCCGCGGTCGGTGCCGCAGTCCTCCTCACGGATGATCACGTCCTGGGAGACGTCGACCAGTCGCCGGGTGAGGTAGCCGGAGTCGGCGGTCCGCAGCGCGGTGTCCGCCAGTCCCTTGCGAGCACCGTGCGTGGAGATGAAGTACTCCAGCACCGACAGGCCCTCACGGAAGTTGGACTTGATCGGTCGGGGGATGATCTCGCCCTTGGGGTTGGCCACCAGACCGCGCATACCGGCGATCTGACGGACCTGCATCATGTTTCCGCGGGCGCCCGAGTGGACCATCATCCAGACCGGGTTGGTGGGGGGGAAGTTTTCCTCCATCTCCTTGGCCACCTCGTTGGTGGCCTGGGTCCAGATCTCGATGAGCTCCTGACGACGCTCGTCGTCGGTGATCAGGCCCTTCTCGTACTGGCCCTGGACCTTCTCCGCCTTGCCCTCGTACACGTTGAGGATCTGGGTTTTGTTCGGGGGCGTCACGACGTCGCTGATGGAGATGGTGACCCCGGCCCGGGTGGCCCAGTGGAAGCCGGCCGCCTTCAGGGCGTCCAGCGTGGCGGCCACCTGCACCTTCGGGTACCGCTCGGCCAGGTCGTTGACGATGGCCGACAGCTGCTTCTTGGCCACGTCGGTGTTGACGAATGGGTAGTCCGGCGGGAGCGCCTCGTTGAACAGCGCCCGGCCCAGCGTGGTCTCGAGCAGGAACGGCCGCCCCGGCTCCCAGCCCTCGGGCGCGGTCCAGTCCGCCGGCGGGACGTCGTCGGTGAAGCGGATCCGGACCAGGTGCTGGATGTGCAGCTGACGGGCGTCCATGGCCTGGATCGCCTCGGCGACCGACCCGTACGCCGGCAGCTGGCCCTGCTCGCCCCGCTCGGCCTGGCCGCGCTCGGAGGTCAGGAAATACAGCCCGATGACCATGTCCTGGGTGGGCGAGGTGATCGGGCGGCCGTGCGCCGGGCTCAGGATGTTGTTCGTCGAGAGCATCAGCACCCGGGCCTCGGCCTGAGCCTCGGCCGACAGCGGCAGGTGCACCGCCATCTGGTCGCCGTCGAAGTCCGCGTTGAACGCGGTGCACACCAGCGGGTGGATCTGGATCGCCTTGCCCTCGACCAGCTGCGGCTCGAAGGCCTGGATGCCGAGGCGGTGCAGCGTGGGTGCCCGGTTGAGCAGCACCGGGTGCTCGGAGATGACCTCCTCGAGCACGTCCCACACGACGGGGCGGGCCCGCTCGACCATGCGCTTGGCGCTCTTGATGTTCTGCGCGTGGTTGAGGTCGACCAGCCGCTTCATGACGAACGGCTTGAACAGCTCCAGCGCCATCTGCTTGGGCAGGCCGCACTGGTGCAGCTTCAGCTGCGGACCGACGACGATGACCGAGCGGCCCGAGTAGTCGACGCGCTTGCCGAGCAGGTTCTGGCGGAACCGGCCCTGCTTGCCCTTGAGCATGTCCGACAGCGACTTGAGCGGGCGGTTGCCCGGTCCGGTGACCGGACGCCCCCGGCGGCCGTTGTCGAACAGCGCGTCGACGGCCTCCTGCAGCATCCGCTTCTCGTTGTTCACGATGATCTCGGGCGCCCCCAGGTCGAGGAGCCGCTTGAGCCGGTTGTTCCGGTTGATCACGCGCCGGTACAGGTCGTTCAGGTCGGACGTCGCGAACCGGCCGCCGTCCAGCTGGACCATGGGGCGCAGGTCCGGCGGGATGACCGGGATCGCGTCCAGCACCATGCCCATGGGGCTGTTGCGGGTGTTGAGGAAGGCCGAGACCACGCGCAGCCGCTTGAGCGCGCGGGTCTTCTTCTGGCCCTTGCCGTTGGCGATGGTGTCCCGCAGGATCTCGGCCTCACCGTCGAGGTCGAAGCTCTCCAGCCGGTCCTTGATCGCCTGCGCGCCCATGCCACCGCGGAAGTACATCCCGTAGCGATCCCGCATCTCGCGGTAGAGCAGCTCGTCGCCCTCGAGGTCTTGGGCCTTCAGGCCCTTGAAGCGGTCCCACACGTCGTTGAGCCGGCCCAGCTCGGCATCGGCCCGACGGCGGATCTGCGCCATCTCGCGCTCGGCACCCTCGCGCACCTTGCGGCGCAGGTCGCTCTTGGCGCCCTCCGCCTCGAGCTCGGCCAGGTCGGCCTCGAGCTTCTTTGTGCGGGCGTCGACGTCGGCGTCCCGGCGGTTCTCGACCTGCTGCTTCTCGATGCCCATCTTGGCCTCGAGCGACGGCAGGTCGCGGTGCCGGGACTCCTCGTCCACCCAAGTGATCATGTATGCGGCGAAGTAGATGACCTTCTCGAGGTCCTTCGGGGCCAGGTCGAGCAGGTAGCCGAGCCGGCTCGGGACGCCCTTGAAGTACCAGATGTGGGTGACCGGGGCGGCCAGCTCGATGTGCCCCATGCGCTCACGGCGGACCTTCGCCCGGGTCACCTCGACGCCGCAGCGCTCACAGATGATGCCCTTGAAGCGGACCCGCTTGTACTTGCCGCAGTAGCACTCCCAGTCCCGCGTGGGACCGAAGATCTTCTCGCAGAAGAGACCGTCCTTCTCCGGCTTGAGCGTCCGGTAGTTGATGGTCTCGGGCTTCTTGACCTCACCGTGCGACCACTGGCGGATGTCGTCGCCAGTAGCCAGGCCGATTCGCAGATCGTCGAAGAAGTTGACGTCCAGCAAGACTGCCGCCTGCTTTCTAGATTCGTGACCAATCGGGGCGGGGGTGTCGGTTCCGGGGGGCCCAGCGGGCCCCCAGGAACTCAGACCTCTTCGACGCTGCTCGGCTCCCGGCGGGACAGGTCGATGCCGAGCTCCTCGGCAGCTCGGAAGACGTCCTCGTCGGTGTCACGCAGCTCGACCGAGAGACCGTCGCTGGAGAGCACCTCGACGTTCAGGCACAGCGACTGCATCTCCTTGATCAGCACCTTGAAGGACTCCGGGATGCCGGGCTCCGGAATGTTCTCGCCCTTGACGATGGCCTCGTAGACCTTGACCCGGCCGAGGACGTCGTCGGACTTGATGGTGAGTAGCTCCTGCAGGGCGAAGGCGGCCCCGTAGGCCTCCAGCGCCCACACCTCCATCTCGCCGAACCGCTGCCCACCGAACTGCGCCTTACCACCGAGCGGCTGCTGGGTGATCATCGAGTAGGGGCCGGTCGAGCGGGCGTGGATCTTGTCGTCGACCAGGTGGAGCAGCTTCAGGATGTAGATGTAGCCGACCGAGATCGGGTCGGAGAACGGCTCGCCGGTACGTCCGTCGAACAGCCGCCCCTTGCCGCTGCTGTCGATCATCCGCTGGCCGTCCTTGTTGGGCAGGGTGGAGCCGAGCAGACCGGTGATCTCCTCCTCCCGGGCGCCGTCGAACACCGGCGAGGCCACGACGCTGCCCGAGGGCACGTTCCTGGCCTCGGCGGACAGCTTCACCGCCCAGTCCGGGTTGCCCTCGACGGACCAGCCGGCCATGGCCGCCCAGCCCAGGTGGGTTTCCAGGACCTGGCCGACGTTCATCCGGCCGGGCACGCCCAGCGGGTTCAGGATGATGTCGACCGGGGTGCCGTCCTCGAGGAACGGCATGTCCTCGACCGGGAGGATCTTGGAGATGACGCCCTTGTTGCCGTGCCGACCGGCCAGCTTGTCACCGTTGGTGATCTTGCGTTTCTGGGCCACGTAGACCCGGACCAGCTGGTTGACGCCCGGCGGCAGCTCGTCGCCCTCGTCCCGCTCGAAGACCCGGACGCCGATGATCTTGCCGGACTCGCCGTGCGGCACCTTCAGCGAGGTGTCCCGCACCTCGCGGGCCTTCTCACCGAAGATCGCGCGCAGCAGGCGCTCCTCCGGGGTGAGCTCGGTCTCGCCCTTAGGGGTGACCTTGCCGACCAGCACGTCGCCGGGGACGACCTCGGCGCCGATCCGGATGATGCCGCGGTCGTCGAGGTCGGCCAGGACCTCCTCGGAGACGTTCGGGATGTCCCGGGTGATCTCCTCGGGGCCGAGCTTGGTGTCGCGCGCGTCGACCTCGTGCTCCTCGATGTGGATCGAGGACAGCACGTCGTCCTGCACAAGACGCTGCGACAGGATGATCGCGTCCTCGTAGTTGTGGCCCTCCCACGGCATGAACGCCACCAGCAGGTTGCGCCCGAGCGCCATCTCACCGTTGTCGGTGCAGGGGCCGTCGGCGACGACCTGCCCCTTCTCGACGCGGGTCCCCTCGGCCACGATGGGCTTCTGGTTGAAGCAGGTGCCCTGGTTGGACCGGGTGAACTTGGCCACCCGGTAGGTCCGGGTCACGCCGTCGTCCTGCGCCACGCTGACGTGGTCGGCGGACACCTCGGTGACGACACCGGCGGCCTCGGCGACGATGACGTCCCCGGCGTCGACCGCGGCCCGGTACTCCATGCCGGTGCCCACGAGCGGGGCCTCCGACCGCAGCAGCGGCACGGACTGGCGCTGCATGTTGGAGCCCATGAGCGCCCGGTTGGCGTCGTCGTGCTCGAGGAACGGGATCATGGCCGTGGCCACCGACACCATCTGCCGCGGTGAGACGTCCATGTAGTCGACGTCCGTGGCGGGGATGAACTCCACCTCGCCGCCCTTGCGGCGGACCAGCACCCGGGGCTCGGTGAAGGTGTCGTCCGGGTTCAGCGGGGCGTTCGCCTGCGCGATGACGTGGAGGTCCTCCTCGTCCGCGGTCAGGTAGTCGATCTTGTCGGTGACTTTGCCGTCCTTGACCCGGCGGTACGGAGTCTCGACGAACCCGAACGCGTTGACCCGCCCGTAGGAGGACAGCGAGCCGATCAGACCGATGTTCGGACCCTCAGGGGTCTCGATCGGGCACATCCGGCCGTAGTGCGAGGGGTGCACGTCGCGGACCTCGAAGCCGGCCCGCTCGCGGGACAGACCACCAGGGCCGAGCGCCGAGAGCCGGCGCTTGTGGGTCAGACCGGCCAGCGGGTTGGTCTGGTCCATGAACTGCGACAGCTGGCTGGTGCCGAAGAACTCCTTGATGGAGGCGACGACCGGCCGGATGTTGATCAGGGTCTGCGGCGTGATCGCCTCGACGTCCTGGGTGGTCATCCGCTCTCGGACGACTCGCTCCATGCGGGCCAGGCCGGTCCGGACCTGGTTCTGGATGAGCTCGCCGACCGTGCGCAGCCGCCGGTTGCCGAAGTGGTCGATGTCGTCGACCTCGACCCGCACCGGCGAGCCGTCGGCGCGGCTCGGGAACTCGGTCTCGCCCGCGTGCAGCGCCACGATGTAACGGATCGTGGACGCGATGTCATCGAGGGTGAGCGTGCCCTGCATCAGGTCGGTGCTCAGCCCGAGCTTCTTGTTCGCCTTGTACCGGCCGACCTTGGCCAGGTCGTACCGCTTGGCGTTGAAGTACATGTTGTCGAGCAGGGTCTGCGCCGCCTCACGCGTGGGCGGCTCGCCCGGGCGCAGCTTGCGGTAGATGTCGAGCAGCGCCTCGTCCTGGGTCGCGGTGTGGTCCTTCTCCAGGGTCAGCCGCATGGACTCGTACTGGCCGAACTCCTCGAGGATCTTGGCCTCGTCCCAGCCCAGCGCCTTGAGCAGCACGGTCACGCTCTGCTTGCGCTTGCGGTCGATCCGGACGCCGACCATGTCCTTCTTGTCGACCTCGAACTCCAGCCAGGCACCCCGGGACGGGATGATCTTGGCCCCGTAGAGGTCCTTGTCGGAGGTCTTGTCCACCTGGGTGTCGAAGTACACGCCGGGCGAGCGCACCAGCTGGGAGACCACGACCCGCTCGGTGCCGTTGATAACGAAGGTGCCCTTGGGGGTCATCAGGGGGAAGTCCCCCATGAAGACCGTCTGGCTCTTGATCTCGCCGGTCTCGTTGTTCATGAACTCCGCGGTGACGAACAGCGGGGCAGCGAACGTGAAGTCGCGGTCCTTGCACTCGTCGATGGAGTTCTTCGGCGGCTCGAAGCGGTGGTCCCGGAAGGACAGCGACATCGTCCCCGAGAAGTCCTCGATGGGGCTGATCTCCTCGAAGATCTCCTCGAGGCCGGACTTGGTGGGTACCGAGAGCCCGGAGGCCGCGGCCTCCTCGACCCTCGCCTTCCACGCGTCGTTGCCGAGCAGCCAGTCGAAGCTGTCCGTCTGCAGCGCGAGGAGGTCCGGAACCTCGAGCGGTTCGCGGATCTTGGCGAAGGAGATGCGCAGTGGTGCGGTGGAGTTGCGGGAAGTCGAAGCGGGGGCGTTGCGCGAGGCGGCCAAGAGGCGTCCTTCCGAGGGCTCGCGGGCACATTCCGCGCATGCGTCATGTCCCACGGCTAGCGCGTGGGAAATCATGAGCAGCGCAAAGATTCAGCATAGCCCACACGACGGCCGCTGTCGAGCCGGAGTACCCACGGCGAAGCCAGGTGCACCCCGGTGACCCGGGAGAACCTCGAAGGAAGGATGAACCCCCGCTGGCCGAAGGTCAAGGATGCTGGGTCACGACCGGGTCACGATCACCGAAACGACGCGAGGGCGGCCGCCCCAGTGGGACGGCCGCCCTCGCGGACTGCGTGAGGTGCTACTTGACGGAGACGGTCGCGCCGGCGCCCTCGAGGGCCGCCTTGGCCTTCTCGGCCGACTCCTTGTTGACCTTCTCCAGGACCGGCTGGGGGGCGCCGTCAACGAGGTCCTTGGCCTCCTTCAGGCCGAGGTTCGTCAGCGTGCGCACCTCCTTGATCACCTGGATCTTCTTCTCGCCAGCGGCCTCGAGGATGACGTCGAACTCGTCCTGCTCCTCGGCCGCCGCCGCCCCGGCGTCGCCGCCGGCCGCAGCCGGCGCGGCCGCGACGGCCACCGGGGCCGCGGCCGTGACGCCGAAGGTGTCCTCGAACTGCTTTACGAACTCCGAGAGGTCGATGAGCGACATCTCCTTGAACGCGTCAAGGAGTTCGTCGGTGCTGAGCTTCGCCATGTCGGCGGTCCTTCCCTGCTGGTGTGAGCTGGATGGGTGGGGTCGGGCGGCCCGGTCAGGCCTGGGTGGTCTCCTCGGCGGTCGGCTCGGCGCCGGCTGCCTCGGGTGCCTCGGGTGCCGCCTCGGCAGCCTCCGCGGCCTGGGACTCGGCCGTCTCCTCGACGACCTCCTCGACCGCGGCGTCGGCCGGGGTCTCGGCCTCGGGCTCCGCGGCCGGAGCGGGAGCCGGGGTACCGGCCCCCCCGTTCAGGACCGTGGGGTCCTGCTCCGCCTTCTGGCGCAGCGCCTCGACCAGACGAGCCGTCTGGGCCAGTGGTGCGGCGAACAGCGACACCGCGTTGGACAGCGATGCCTTCATCGCGCCCGCGAGCTTCGCGAGCAGCACCTCACGGGACTCGAGGTCCGCGAGCTTCTTGATCTCGTCGGCGGTGATCGCCTTGCCGTCGAGGACCCCGCCCTTGATCACGAGGTGCGAGTTGGCCTTGGCGAAGTCGCGCAGGCCCTTGGCGGCCTCGACCGGGTCACCGCTGACGAAGGCGATCGCCGAGGGGCCGGCCAGCGAGGCCTCGAGCCCTTCGACGCCGGCCTCGCGGGCAGCGATCTTGGTCAGCGTGTTCTTCACCACGGCGTAGGACGCGTGCTCACCCAGGGACTTGCGCAGCTGCTTGAGCTGGGCGACGGTGAGCCCGCGGTACTCGGTCAGCACGACAGCCTTCGAGCCCCGGAACTGCTCCGTGAGCTCGGC
Source organism: Actinomycetes bacterium (assembly GCA_036510875.1). NCBI lineage: Bacteria > Bacillati > Actinomycetota > Actinomycetes > Actinomycetes bacterium. The sequence continues at coordinate 5,193 of DATCDE010000234.1, read as the reverse complement.
TACCGTGGCCGCCTTGTCGGGCCTGGCCATGGGGTGGTTCCTTTCGGTCGGCCGTACTCGTGATCGCGCGGTTCGGCCCCGAGACGACGAACGCCCCGGCGCAGGGCGCACGGGGCGGCACCGCCGAACGGCGGTCTCGCTACGTTCACCTGCGCGGGCCGCCCGCGAGCTGCGGGGCCTTCGACCACCCGGGATCGGCGTGAGCCGGCCCCCGATGGCGACCTGCGGTCTGTGGCTGAGATCAGGGTACGGGTGCCGCGGGCCCGGGCCAAATCGGCGCCGGGCCCGCGGCCCGTCAGGAGCTGGCGCCGGCCTCGAGCGCGGCGGTCAGCTTGGCGGTGCGGCTGGGGTCCACCGGGATTCCGGGGCCCATCGTGGTCGCCATGACGACCTTCTTGATGTACCGGCCCTTGGCCGTGGCCGGCTTGAGCCGGAGCACCTCGTCGAGCCCCGCTGCGTAGTTCTCCAGCAGCGCCTGGTCGGAGAACGACACCTTGCCGACGATGAAGTGCAGGTTCGCGTGCCGGTCCACCCGGAACTCGATCTTGCCGCCCTTGATCTCGGTCACCGCCTTGGCCACGTCGTTGGTCACGGTGCCCGTCTTCGGGTTCGGCATCAGGCCGCGGGGGCCGAGCACCCGGCCGAGCCGGCCGACCTTGCCCATGAGGTCGGGGGTGGAGACGACGGAGTCGAAGTCCAGCCGGCCGCCCTCGACCTCGGCGATCAGCTCGTCGGCGCCCACGATGTCCGCACCCGCGGCACGCGCCTCCTCGGCGCGCTCACCGGTCGCGAACACGAGGACCCGGGCCGTCTTGCCGGTGCCGTGCGGCAGGTTCACCGTGCCGCGGACCATCTGGTCGGCCTTGCGGGGGTCCACCCCGAGGCGCATCGCGACCTCGACGGTCGCGTCGTACTTCGTGGTGGAGGTCACCTTGGCCAGCCGCAGGGCGTCCAGCGGCTCGTAGAGCGCGTCGCGGTCGATCTTCTCGGCGGCGGCGCGGTAGGACTTGCTGCGCTTCATGGTTGCTGCTCCTTGGTTCGTGGTGCGGGTGCAGTCGTGGTCAGCGGGCCAGCGCGTGGCCCTCCCACGCCGTCCGGCGGTCGGCCGGGCGGACGTCAGTCGACTGGTCAGTCGGTGACGGTGATGCCCATCGATCGGGCGGTCCCCGCGATGATCTTCTCCGCGGCGTCCAGGTCGTTGGCGTTGAGGTCGGCCATCTTGGTCTGGGCGATCTCCCGCACCTGCTCGCGGGTGATCTTGGCGACCTTCGTGGTGTGCGGAGTGGGGCTGCCCTTCTCCACACCCGCGGCCTTGAGGATCATGCGCGCGGCCGGCGGGGTCTTGGTGACGAAGGTGAACGAGCGGTCCTCGTAGACCGAGATCTCGACCGGGATCACCTGGCCGCGCTGCGCCTCGGTGGCCGCGTTGTACGCCTTGCAGAACTCCATGATGTTGACGCCGTGCTGGCCCAGCGCCGGGCCTACCGGCGGGGCCGGAGTCGCAACGCCGGCGTTGATCTGCAGCTTGATGACCGCTGCGAGTTTCTTCTTGGGAGGCATGTCCGGTCCTAGTTCTTCTGGATCTGGGAGAACGACAGCTCGACCGGGGTCTCCCGGCCGAAGATCTCCACGAGGCCCTTGACCCGCTGGGTGTCGGCGTTGATCTCGTGGATGGTGGCCTGCAGGCTGGTGAACGGCCCGTCGATCACGGTGACCGAGTCACCGACCTGGAAGTCGAGGACCTTCACCTCGACCTTCTCGGCGGCCTTGGCCTCGGCCGTCGGGCCGAGGATCGCGACGACCTCGTCGACGGTCAGCGGGGTGGGCTGGTGGGCGTGCCCGACGAAGCCGGTGACGCCCGGGGTGTTGCGAACCGCACCCCACGACTCGTCGGTGAGGTCCATGCGAACCAGGACGTACCCGGGGAACTTGTTGCGCCGGACCAGCTTGCGCTGGCCGTTCTTGATCTCGACCGCCTCTTCCTGCGGAACCTCGACCTGGAAGATGAAGTCCTCCATGTTCAGCGAGGTCGTGCGGCTCTCGATGTTGGTCTTCACCCGGTTCTCGTACCCGGCGTAGGAGTGCACGACGTACCACTCGCCGGGCGCGGCCCGCAGCGCCAGCCGGAACGCGGTGACCGGGTCGAGCTCCTCCCCGGCCAACTCTTCCTCGGCCGCCTCGACCGCCTCGGCCGCAACGACCTCCTCGACCTCGACGACCTCGACGACCTCCTCGGTCGCAGGGTCCATCACGGCGTCGTCGATGTCGACGCCGTCTGGGCTGGTGAACTCGGTCACAGGCACGCTCTTCCTGGTGCTTTCAGCGGGTGCATCGGATCGGGACTCGCGGCATCAGTTGCCGAAGACGAACAAGACGGCGCGCCCGAACACGTAGTCGAGGACGGACACGACGATCGTGACGGCGGTCACGAAGACCATGACGACGGAGGTGTAGGTCATCAGCTCGCTGCGGGTCGGCCAGATGACCTTGCGCAGCTCGGCGACTACCTGGCGGTAGAACAGCCCGAGCCGGGCCATCAGCCCGGGCCGGTCCCCCTTGGCGCCGGAGCCTGGGCGGCCACGCTCCGGGGTCGCCGTGGAACCGTGTGTGTCGGTCACTCGCCTCACCCTCGCGTCGTGGGCCCGCCCCAGGGTGCCGGGACGGGGTCGTGCGTCGTTCGCCGCACCCGAGGGTGCGTGTGCAGGGCCGGAGGGACTCGAACCCCCAACCACCGGTTTTGGAGACCGGGACTCTGACCAATTGAGCTACGGCCCTCCGGCGGCCAGACCCCCGCGCACCCGGACCCGGGCAGGCGAGAACATGGGTGGGAAGCCACCGAGGATCGCCAGTGTACGACGCGGTGGGCACCTCGGTCGAACCGCCGGTGCCCGCCCGTCGCCGGGGGTGGAAGAATCGGCCGGGTGAGCACTCCCTCAGCACATCCGTCGGCCGACCGACGCATCTCCCTGCGGATCGGCGCCATCACAGAGTCCGCGACGCTCGCCGTCGACGCCAAGGCCAAGGCCCTGGCGGCGGCCGGGCGCCCGGTGGTGGGCTTCGCCGCCGGCGAGCCGGACTTCCCCACGCCCGACTACATCGTCGCGGCGGCGATCGCGGCCTGCCAGAACCCGCGATGGCACCGCTACACGCCCGCGGCCGGCCTGCCGGAGCTGCGCGAGGCCATCGCCGCGAAGACGCTGCGGGACAGCGCCTACGAGGTCAGCGCCGCCCAGGTCCTGGTCACCAACGGCGGCAAGCATGCGATCTTCAACGCCTTCGCGACGCTGCTCGACCCCGGTGACGAGGTGCTGCTGCCCGCGCCGTACTGGACCACCTACCCCGAGTCGATCCGGCTGGCCGGCGGCACGCCGGTCGCGGTGCCCACCGACGAGACGTCCGGCTACCGGGCGACCCTGGACCAGCTCGAGGCGGCCCGCACCCCGCGGACCAGGGCTCTGGTCTTCGTGTCGCCGTCCAACCCGACCGGCGCGGTCTACCCGCCGGAGCAGGTCGCGGCGATCGGCCGCTGGGCGGTGGAGCACGGCCTGTGGGTCGTCACCGACGAGATCTACGAGCACCTGGTCTACGACGACGCGCAGTTCGCCTCCATGCCGACCCTCGTGCCCGAGCTGGCCGAGCGCTGCGTCGTGGTCAACGGCGTGGCCAAGACCTACGCCATGACCGGCTGGCGGGTGGGCTGGATGATCGGACCCACGGACACCGTCAAGGCCGCGGCGAACCTGCAGTCGCACTCCACCTCAAACGTGGCCAACGTCTCCCAGGTGGCCGCGCTGGCCGCGGTCTCCGGGGACCTGTCGGCCGTGGCGATGATGCGGGCCGCGTTCGACCGTCGTCGGGTCACCATGACCCAGATGCTGTCCGCCATCCCCGGCGTGACCTGCCCGCGCCCGCATGGCGCCTTCTACTGCTACCCCTCGGTCAAGGGCGTGCTCGGCAAGGAGATCCGCGGGCAGCGCCCGCAGACCTCGCTGGACCTGGCGGCGCTGATCCTGGACGAGGTGGAGGTCGCGGTGGTCCCCGGCGAGGCGTTCGGCACCCCCGGATACCTGCGGCTGTCCTATGCGCTGGGTGACGACGACCTGGTCGAGGGGGTCGGCCGGATCCAGAAGCTGCTGGCCGAGGCTGCCGACTGACCGCCCCTACGGGCGCGGCAGCAGCGCGCCGATCGGCCACCGCGCTGCCCAAGGCGCACCTGCACCTGCACTTCACCGGCGCCATGCGGCACACCACCATGCTCGAGCTCGCGGCCGTGCACGGGGTCCGGCTGCCGGACGCCCTGCTCGAGACCCACCTGCCGGAGCTGACACCCGACGAGCGCGGCTGGTTCCGGTTCCAGCGGCTGTACGACGCGGCCCGGTCGGTGCTGCAGTACCCGAACGACGTCCGTCGGCTGGTCCGCGAGGTCGCCGAGGACGAGCGCGCCGACGGCTCCGGCTGGCTGGAGATCCAGGTCGACCCCAGCGGGTACGCCGCGCGGTTCGGCGGGATCACCGCCTTCCTCGAGCTGGTCCTGGACGCCGTCCGGGACGCGTCCGCCGCCACCGGCGTCGGGATCGCGGTGATCATCGGGGCGAACCGGACCCGGCACCCGATGGACGCCAGGGTGCTGGCCCGGCTCGCCGTCCAGTACGCCGGCCGCGGGGTGGTCGGCTTCGGGCTGGCCAACGACGAGCGCCGGGCGCCCGCCGAGGACTTCGAGCGGGCCTTCCGGATCGCCCGCAGGGCCGACCTGCTGGCCACGCCGCACGGCGGCGAGCTGCTCGGCGCAGCGTCCGTGCGCTCGTGCGTCACGGCGCTGGGAGCGGACCGGATCGGCCACGGGGTGCGCTCGGTCGAGGACCCGGCCGTGCTCGACCTGCTGGCCGAGCGCGGCATCACCTGCGAGGTGTGCCCCAGCTCGAACGTCGGAATGGGGATCTACCCGAACCTGTCGAGCGTGCCGCTGCGGCAGCTGCTGGCCGCGGGGGTCCCGGTCGCGCTGGCCGCCGACGACCCGCTGCTGTTCGGCTCCCGGCTGGCCGCCCAGTACACGGTCGCGCGCGAGACGCACGGCCTGGACGACGCCGCGCTGGCCGGGCTGGCCCGCTCATCGGTCCGGGCCGCACGGATGCCCGACGACCTGCGCCGGCGGCTGCTGGCCGGGATCGACGACTGGCTGGCCGCCGCCTACAG
>DATCDE010000233.1 GCA_036510875.1 Actinomycetes bacterium | reverse complement strand
CGCGTTCACCGGCGGAGTCGGACTCATCTCCACCCTGGTCGCCCTGATCGCCACCGCGATCCTGACCAGCGGGCTGACCATCACCGGGCTGACCACGTGGATCCTGGCCGCCCTCATCGTCTGGCTCGCCGGGGCCATCGCCGCGTTCCTCCTGCCCTTGATCTTCGTCAAGCGGACCGTCCAGGAACGCCGCGCCTGAGACGCACCCTCGTGAATGGCCGATGTGGCGCGGGGCAGTCCGGCGATCGTGCGGTGAGCGGCTCCGATGACTGGCGAGTCGTTGCTGGGACCGTTCGCGGCGTCCGATGATGTCCCTTCGAGGACTCTGCTCAGCCTGGCCGAGGAGATCGGTGACCAGGCCCGTGGCGAGCTAGCTGCGTCGGGGGTCACCATCAGCCGCTTCGTCGCCGTCACGCAGGAGTGGGTGACGATCGCCAACATCGGACGCCGGGGCCTTGGAGAGGAACGGTTCCCCACCGACGAGAGGTACTTGCGCAGCCGGTTTCCGCAGGTCACCGTGCTGCTGGAGCGTGGCGAGGGGTACCTGGCGGTGCAGCACGCGCCCGAGTGACCGCCGGAGGTCGCCCGGATGCTGGCGCTGTTCGGCAAGAGCTCGTGCGTCGGCGTCCTGCTGAACGCAGAGGACGGCCAGCTGTGGGGCGAGCTGTACGCCACGCGCGACTATGGGCGCCCGGTGTTCGGACAGCGCGCGCTGGCCCTTGCGACCGCCCTCGCCGCCGAGGCGGGTCCGCGGCTCGCGGCTCAGCCCGCCTCCCGTTGAACCCCGTGGTGAAGGGCTCCGCGTTCGGCGAGGTAACGCTATGGGCAGACCGCTCGTGGGTCTCGTGCGAGTCCGGCGTCGAAGCCGAGGTGACGCGGGGTCAACCCTGAGACGGTGCGGGGCACCCTGCGAGCCGGATGGCCACCACCCTCGCAGGGTGCCCCGCAGGTTCGTTCTGCGCCTTGCGGGTGGTGAACCGACCCGCAAGACCGAGGACGTTCAGGTCGGCTGACGAGGGTAGACCTGAACGTCGGGATCAGGCGAGGTCGAACCGATCGAGATTCATGACCTTGTCCCACGCGGCAACGAAGTCGTGCCCGAACTTCTGCTGCGAGTCGTCGCTCGCATAGACCTCCGCGAGTGCCCGAAGCTGGGAGTTCGAACCGAAGACGAGGTCAACGCGGCTGCCGGTCCACTTCAGCTCACCCGACGCACGATCGCGACCCTCGAAGGTGTCCTCGGCCTCGGACGTCGCCTGCCACACCGTGTCGAGGTCGAGCAGGTTCACGAAGAAGTCGTTGGTCAACGCCTCGGGCTGCTTGGTGAAGACGCCGAGCTGGGACTGCTGGGCGTTCACGTTCAGGGCACGCAGTCCGCCCACGAGCACGGTCATCTCGGGAGCGGTCAGCGTCAGCAGCCGCGCCTTGTCGACCAGCAGGAACTCCGCCGGCTTGTCGTGGCCCTTGCTGACATAGTTGCGGAACCCGTCGGCGGTCGGCTCGAGCACGGCCATCGACTCGACGTCGGTCTGCTCCTGCGACGCGTCCGCGCGACCCGGCGCGAACGGCACCTGGACCTCGAACCCGGCGTTCTTCGCGGCCCGCTCGATGGCGGCGGCGCCACCGAGCACGATCAGGTCGGCGAGCGAGACCTGCTTGGTGCCGCCGGCCTGCATGCCGTTGAACTCCTGCTGGATCCCCCCCAGAGTCCGCAGCACCTTCGCCAGCTCAGCGGGGTTGTTGACGTCCCAGCCGATCTGGGGGGCGAGTCGGATACGGGCGCCGTTGGCTCCCCCGCGCTTGTCGGTCCCGCGGAACGTTGACGCCGAGGCCCAGGCGGTCGAGACCAGTTGGGAGACCGACAGCCCCGAGGCGAGGATCTTGTCCTTGAGGGCGGCGACGTCGCCAGCGCCGATCAGCTCGTGCGTGACCGCGGGGACGGGATCCTGCCAGATCAGCTGCTCGGAGGGAACCTCCGGGCCGAGGTATCGGGCGATCGGGCCCATGTCGCGGTGCGTCAGTTTGAACCACGCCCGGGCGAACGCGTCGGCGAACTCCTGCGGGTTCTCGTGGAAGCGCCGCGAGATCTGCTCGTACGCCGGGTCGAACCGGAGAGCGAGGTCGGTCGTGAGCATGACCGGGGCGTGCTTCTTCGACGAGTCGTGGGCGTCCGGGACGGCGTCGGCCGCCGCGGGATCCGTCGGAATCCACTGAGACGCACCGGCGGGGCTCTTCGACAGCTGCCACTCGTAGCCGAACAGGGTCTCGAAGAAGCTGTTGTCCCACGACTTCGGCGTGGGCGTCCAGGCGCCCTCCAGACCACTGGTGATCGTGTCCCCACCGTTGCCGCTGCCGTACGTGTTCTTCCAGCCGAGGCCCTGCTCCGCGAGGGGCGCAGCCTCCGGCTCGCGGCCCACGTACTGGTTCGGGTCTGCCGCACCGTGGGTCTTGCCGAACGTGTGACCGCCGGCGATGAGGGCGACGGTCTCCTCGTCGTTCATCGCCATCCGCGCGAACGTCTCGCGGATGTCGCGGGCCGCGGCCACTGGGTCCGGGTTGCCGTTCGGGCCTTCGGGGTTGACGTAGATGAGACCCATCTGGACGGCTCCGAGCGGGTTCGCGAGCTCGCGATCGCCGCTGTAGCGGGCGTCACCGAGCCACTCGGCCTCAGATCCCCAGTTGACCTCCTCGGGCTCCCACACGTCCGGGCGGCCGCCGGCGAAGCCGAAGGTCTCGAAGCCCATCGACCCCAGGGCGCAGTTGCCGGCCAGGACGATGAGGTCGGCCCACGAGAGCGCCCGGCCGTACTTCTTCTTGACCGGCCAGAGAAGGCGGCGCGCCTTGTCGAGGTTCGCGTTGTCCGGCCAGCTGTTGAGCGGAGCGAAGCGCTGCTGGCCAGCACCGGCACCGCCACGACCATCACTGATGCGGTAGGTGCCCGCGCTGTGCCACGCCATCCGGATGAAGAACGGCCCGTAGTGGCCGTAGTCCGCGGGCCACCACCCCTGCGGCGTGGTCATCACGGTCTCGATGTCCCGCCTCACGGCCGCAAGGTCGAGGGACTTGAACTCCTCGGCGTAGTCGAACTCCGCACCCATGGGGTCGCCCTGGGGGGAGTTCGCGTGGAGAACGTTCACGTCCAGCTGGTTGGGCCACCAGTCACGGTTCGACGTACCCCCGTTCGAGTGCACGACCGGGCAGGTGCTCACGGTCTCCTCGTTCATGTCTCCTACGACTGCATCATGACTTTCAGACACGGGAATCCTTCCGGGACCAGGTGGTTCGATGGGGGGATCAGGAACTGGGTGGGGTGGAGCAGGCAGGGCACAGGCCCCAGTAGACGACCTCGGCCTCGTCGATCGAGTAGCCGTGGTCGTCGGACGCGGTCAGACAGGGCGTGTAACCGACGGCGCAATCGACATCGGCGATGGCGCCGCACGACCGGCACACGACGTGGTGATGGTTGTCTGCGACCCTCGACTCGTAGCGGGCCACGGAGCCCGCTGGCTCGATGCGCCGCACCAGACCCGCGGAAGTCAGCGCACGCAGCACGTCGTAGACGGCCTGCTTGGACACCTCAGGGAGATCCTCACGCGCGACAACGATGATCGAGTCCGTCTCGGCGTGCGGATTCTCGTAAACGGCGGTCAGCACCGCCACCCGAGGACGCGTCACCCGCAAGGCGGCCCCGCGCAACAAGTGCTCGACCTCCAACGGCACGGGCACCAACCGAGTCTGGACCCATATTCTGGAATCAGTCAAGAATCCAGCTGGCAGCCTTCGCCCGCCCTGGTCAACTGCCGACGCGGACTGCTGAGAAGTGGGTGACCCGAGCGGGGGACGCCGGCGTTGCGCGACTGACCTGGGGCGGAAGGTGCAGGGGTTCGCCTCACCCTGCCGTAGCAGCCGCGAGCGACGAGCCCGGCCATGGCCACGGCCACGGCCACGAGCGCACGATCGTTGCTTGGCGGATGCCCACGCGTTCGCCCGACGACACCTCGAACGTAACCTGCTCGTCGGTCGGCCGACCCCGCGGTCGCCGATCCGACGCGACGAACGGGCTCACCATCTCGTGACCCCGCCTTGCTGGGGTTATGGGGCTCGCGCGGTGCTAGAACGGCACGGTCTTGAGCGCGTCGAACGCCGGCGTCATCTCGTCGATGTCCTCCTCCGGCAGACCGAAAGCTGCGGCGACCGTGCGCCATCCGGAGACCGCGGTCGCGACTTCGGCAAGGACCTGGCGGGCGCGCTCGTCATCGAGGCGGAACTCGGAGGCGACTCCGAGCGCGACGGCGATGCTGGCGGTGTCGTCGCTGATGTCTATGGCAGTGCTCAGATGTCGGGGGCCCGGCTCGGGGTTGGGGTTGAGGTCGAACGCGGGTGACAGGCGCCAGGTGTCGTCGTGCTGGTGCAGGAACCCGTGGTTGCGGAGGTGGTCGTCGGTGTTGGAGATCAGCACCGAGAAGACGATGCGTCGCCACAGTTGCTCGAGCTCCTCGCTGGCGTTGTCGGAGTGATTCTCGATCACTTCGGCGATCTCCAGGTAGCTTCGCTGATCTCCTTCGCTGGCCTCCAGCATCGTCATGGCACTGAGGTAGCCGACCCGCGTGCCGTCGCGTCGCCGGTCGAACCGGTCGACGATCAGGACACTTCGCCCGGCCAGGCGCAGCAGCTGCGAGGGGGGGACGGCGATGCCGGCGGCTCGGGCCAGGTCCAGAGCGACCTTCTCCCAGGCCATGACGTTCCAGGTGTCGTGGGCCGCGCTGGGGAACTTGGCGATCGCAATGCTGCCGTCGCTGCCGAGCACGTGGGCCTTGGGACGGGCTCCACCCAGCGAGCTGCCGACGCGGATGAGTCGCTGCAGGTCGGTCAGGTCGGCCGTGTCCGTCTCGGCCCGCGCCGCGAGGTCCATCAGCTCCGGCAGGTCTGTGAGCGCGGGGACGCCGGAGCCCTCGTCGGCGAGGAACGGTCCCGCGCCCTCGGCGCGTCCTGCGCGAAAGCGCAGGGCTCCTTGGCGCAGGTCATCGCGTACGCCGAGCAGGTAGTCGACCTCGCTGAGGCTGCGTGCGGTGCGTCCCTCGGCCCGCGCGGCCGCGTACTCCCGGCGCTTGACCAGCGTCTTGCCCCACCGGTCGGGCGCACCGTCGGTGAACGCACCGAACAGTGTCGCGGCGATGCGCGTCTGGCGCGGAGAGGTGCCTAGCGGCAGCTGCGGGTCAAGCGCGTACGTGCCGGGGAGCGCCACGTAGGAGCTGACGTAGGCGAACGTGGCCGACTCTGTTCCACGTCCGCGGTGGCTGACCAGGGTGCCCGCGTGGACGGTGGTGGCGCCGAGCACGACGTGGACGGAGACATCCATCAGGTTGCCTTCCGCGACCGGACGCGTCGGGGCAGTGACTCATCAGCGCGCAGCTGCCCGACTTCAGTGGTGTACGGGTCGACCGCGGCAGCGATCGGCTCGAGCACGCCCAGTGCGCGGGCCACACGTAACACGTTCTCGAGGGTGGCGCCGCGGCCGTTCTCCAGGCGCACCACGGTGCTCACGCCGACGCCGGCGCGGTCGGCGACCTCCGCGACGGTCAACCGTCGCAGTTTGCGCCAGCTGGCCAGGTTCTCACCCAGGCGCCGCTGGGCACGGGAGACCGCCATCGGGGTCCTGCCCGTAGCCATCGTATCCACCTCCTGGAGTGTCATTAGTGACATCATACACGCTTTTACAAGTCAGAATTGACATCTAATTGATATCACTGGAAGCGCCTGGCATGGACATTGGAGCCCCTGGGCCAGGCCTCGATGTCCCGCCGCCCGGAAGCACGAGATCAGGTGGACGTCCGGACCTTGGCTGCGCAACGGTGGTCCCCACCGGCGACGGCGCGCGGCCGGCGCAGCATGGCCCGCACCCGCGCGATCAGCTCGCGCGGGGAGAACGGCTTGACCAGGTAGTCGTCGGCACCCACCGACAACCCCACGATCTTGTCGACCTCCTCGTCCCGGGCGGTCAGCATGATGACGTACGCATCGGTGAACGCGCGCAGCTGCCGGCACACCTCGATCCCGTCG
>DATCDE010000232.1 GCA_036510875.1 Actinomycetes bacterium | reverse complement strand
CGGGCGACCAGGCCCAAAGTGGAACGCAAGCTCGGTCATCTGATGCACCGCAGACACGGCGGAAGACGCGCCCGCATGCGAGGCAAGACCAAGATCGACGCCGACTTCAACCTCCTCGCCGCGGCCCACAACCTGGCCCGCGTCGCCGTGCTCGGCCTCCGTTCCACCTCCAGTGGCTGGGTCACCGCGACAGCCTGACAGCCGGGTCAGGCGACCATCCGGGCCACCCCAGGACACCCAACGCCGGCCACCGGCGCCGCTGCCGGCCCTCAGCAACCAGCACAACCGCCAGGAACCCACGACGACACAACAGCGGCAGTCACCCCAGGGACTGCCCTGCCGAGCCCGAGCCCCCCGAAACCAGCCGATTCACACCGGCCACCTAGGTCAGCGCGGGACCACTCCCCAGCATCAGCAGCGCCTCACCGTGGCGCGGGGCCTGACCAACACCGAGATCGCCGGGCCGGTCGGGCTGGTCGGTCGACCTCGGGCCCAGGCGGCGGGGGCCCGCTCGGTGGCCGTGACGTCGATCGCCGGACACTTCTGCATCGATGAGTTCGACGGTCTCGGTCCTCCCCGTCATCGACCTCCTCAGCGTCGTGGACGTTCAGCGCGCTCTCGATCGTGGCGAACGCCAGAGCTGGCCAGCCCCAACCCCCTCAACGCATCGACCTCATCGCGGAAGCCCGTGAGGACAAGCAGTGCCGCCATCGCGACCCCCGCCACCAGCGTCACGGCGCCGCACTGCCGGCAGAGACGGTCGGGAACAGCCACCAGCCACCCGCGCCCCGAGCCCGCGATGCCGATCGCGAACACAGCGAGGCAGGCGGGCCACTGCCAGAAGTTCAGGTCCGTGGACGACGGCGGCGGCCAGCACCAGGTGCCATGGGGTGACCTCCCCCCTGCTGGGGCCCGGTGGGGCTCGTGCCGTCGCACGCCGTTCCATGCCGCGATGGCGAGGGAGAACACCAGCAGGACGCCCACGAACCACAGCGGTCCGGTGTCCAGCGCCCCCTCCTCGCCGAGGTACTCCTGCCAGTAGGAGCCGGGAGCCACCCGCAGCGGATGCGCCAGCGCGTACTCGAGTGTCGGCTGCACCAGCAGGACGTACACCGCGAAGGGCACGCCAAGACGCAGCAGTCGGTCCTCGGCGAACCGGGTGGGACCCTTGCGGGCCACCGACGGCGGGGTGAGCAGACCCGCCACCAGGAACAGCAGCGCGATCATGAACAGCCCGACCGGGAGAGCTGCGACGAACAGCACCCTCTCGACCACCGGAGAGAGCGTGACCTCCCGCATCTCGGTGTACGTCCAGAGCTCCCCGCCGTCCCGGCGTAGCTCAGGACGGCGTGGATGGCGATGATCGCCGCGATGAGGATGACCTTGAGTTGTCGACGTAGAGCCGACGCTTCGGCGGTGGCTGTTTGCCGACGAGATCGCGATCTCTGGGCGCGACCCCGCAAGCAGGACCTGGACCCCGCGCCACCATCACATGGTCGGTTCGTGGATCGAGCCCACCAGGGGCGGAGGTCCCAGGGGCGGAGGTCCCAGGGGCGTCAACGGGCTGGCTTGCGTGTCCAGGCGGTCCACGCGACTGCCTTGGTCGCGAACGGCGCGTCGGGCAGGAGCTCGCGGCAACGTTCCCGCAGCTCCGCGCGGGAGGACCCGTCGATGCGGGCGACGTGGGCACCCGCGGGGCCTACGCCGGGCGTGAACGGGGTCCACCACTCATCGAAAGTGGCGTGATCCACGGGCACGGTGAGCGCTGCGGTGACGACCTCGGGCATCCCGCCTGGGCGAACAGCTCGGCAAGGTGTCCCTCGGCGACGCCAGGCAAGCGCGACTCGTCGTGCGCACCGGGGTCCATCTTCCGCACCGCTGCCCAGAACACCGCCAACGGTCCCGCACCTCCGGCGTGGTCCCACACGGTGGCGCCCACGACCCCGGCCGGGCGGGCCACGCGGGCCATCTCCGCCAGACCACGGACTGGGTCGGTCATGAAGTGGACGACGAGTTGCGCCAGGACGACGTCGAAGAGCTCGTCGTCGTAAGGCAGCTCCTCGGCAGCCGCCTGACGAACGTCCATCCCGGGGAACCGCCCCCGCATGCTGGCGACGAACGACTCCGACGGATCCACGACCGCCACCCGGTCAGCGCCGAGCCGCGCCGCGAGCACCTCGGTCAGGGCAGCCGTGCCGCAGCCGACGTCCAACGCTGTCTGGCCCCCGCCCACCCCGACAGCGTCGGTGGAAGCGACCGCCAGCGGCCTCGAGAACCGCCCCATGAACTGGGCGTGGGCGTCGGCAGTCACCTCGAAGGACACCGGCCCATGGTGCGTCCGACCCGACGTGCCTCGCACGAAATGGACATAGATCAGGTGCTGCGCAGGGTTCGCCCGCGACACCGGGCTGGATCGCCTGCGCAGTCAGCGCGATTCGAGGACGACGGCGTAGAGAGCGCGCAGAACCTCGGTCACCGGCTCCTTCCAGCTGGTGACGTCGAGGTCGTCAAGGCGCCGCAGGACGGAGTGGGGAGGATCGGGCACACCTGCCGGGGTCTCAGCGCCCAGCAAGTGCGGAGAGGCAGCCTCCGTCAGCGGCTCGCCCGGGAGCAGCGGCCACCACGGCGCCACGTCGTCGTCGGTGCCACCGACGTCACCCTGGAGACCCAGCGCCGCCAGGACGTCGTCCCTGGTCCTGCCGCGCCACTCCAGCAGCAGCCAAGGATCGGCGTCGAGGCGGTCGGCGAACAGGTACAGGACTGCGGCGATGTGCTTGCAGGGATTGGCCGAGTCCGGGCAGCTGCACCTGGTCTTCAGGTCCCGCCAATGCTCCGGGAACAGGGGCGCCTTCGCCTGGGTGAAGACCTCTTCGAGCTCTCCGGGCACCTCTCCGGCAAGCAGGTGGGCGGCCAGCCCGACGCGACTGAGCAGCGCGGCGTCCACCACCCGCCACTGACGGTCCGTGGGGGTCGAGACGGCGATCGTCACCAGGTACGGCGTGCGGCGCGACCCCTGGACCTGCGCCGCCAGCAGGCCCGGCGAGACGTCCAAGGACAAGACCTGCCCCTGCCGCGCGTAGCGGCGACCACGCTGCAGACGGGTGCCCAGTCCGTAGGACTCCAGGACCTCGACGAACCGGCGCGACCACCACGAGTCGGCCATCGAGCCACGTTGCCGAGTGGTCGCCAGGCCCCCCTCGACCCGGATGGGCGTGGAGGCAGGGAAGCGGTGCCAGGGATCGTCCCAGCGGCTCCTTCGCGCCATCAGGCCTCCCAGACGTCCGGTCGCAGCGCGACCGCATCGCGCAGGTCGTCGGTGCTCAGGTCGGTCAACCACGCCTCGCCGGAGCCCACGACCCGTTGGGCCAGTTCACGCTTGCGCTCGATCATCTCGTCAATGCGTTCCTCGACGGTTCCGGCGCTGACGAGGCGGTGGACGAACACGCTGCGGGACTGCCCGATCCGGTGCGCCCGGTCGGTCGCCTGGTCCTCCACGGCCGGGTTCCACCAGCGGTCGAGGTGGATGACGTGGGACGCATTCGTCAGGTTCAGCCCGGTACCCCCGGCCCGCAGCGAGATCAGCATGAGCGGTGGCCCGTCGGCGGCCTGGAACTCCCGCACCATGGCATCCCTGCGCGCACGCGGCACGCCTCCGTGGAACCACAGCGTCCGGACGCCGAGGCGCCGCGACAGGTACGGCGCGAGCAGCTCCCCCCACGTGGCGTACTGGGTGAAGGCCAGCGCCCGGTCTCCGCTATCGACGATCTCCTCGAGCAGCTCCTCGATCCTGGTCAGCTTACCGCTGCGCCCGGGCAAGGCGGATCCGTCGCCGAGGAGGAGCGCCGGGTGGTTGCAGACCTGCTTGAGTCGGGTCAGACCCGCCAGGACCGCGCCACGTCGATCGATGCCTTCGGTCTCGTTGGCGGCCTGGAGCATCTCCTCCACCGCCGCCTGGTAGAGGACGGCCTGCTCGCGGGTCAGCAGGCACCGGTCGGTCCGCTCGACCTTCGCCGGCAGGTCCGGCGCGATGTCCGGATCGGACTTCACCCGCCGCAGGACGAACGGTCCGGTGATGCGCTGGAGTCGCCGGGTCGCCACCTCGTCGCCATCCCGCTCGATCGGGATGGCGAAACGGTCCCGGAACTCCCGCGAGGTGCCAAGCAGCCCGGGCGAGAGCACCTGCATGATCGACCACAGCTCCGAGAGCCGGTTTTCCACCGGCGTGCCGGTGAGGGCGACTCTTCGGCCGGCCTGGAGCCGGCGCACCGCCCGGGCCTGCACGGTTCCAGGATTCTTGACCTGCTGGGCCTCGTCGAGCACCAGCCGTCCCCAGGTGACGTTGGCGAGGCTGTCGATGTCGCGAGCCACCAAGGAGTACGTCGTGAGGACGACGTCGGCCTCGGCGACCTGCTCGGCCACCGTGTCGCGTTCTCGGCCCGGTCCGTGGTGCACCAGGACTCGCAGCCGCGGGGCGAAGTGCGCGAGCTCGCGCTGCCAGTTGCCGAGAACCGACACCGGGCACACGACTAGCGTCGGAGCTCCGGCGGGATCGGCGAGCAGGCTGCCGATGAGCTGGGCCGTCTTCCCCAGGCCCATGTCGTCGGCCAGGCAGGCACCGAGCCCGAGCCGGCCGAGGAACGTCAACCACCCCACGCCCCTGGCTTGGTAGGGCCGCAGGCTTCCGCGGAACCCCGTGGGGCGTTCAACAGGACGGATGCGGGAGTGCATCGCCTGGTCCAGCAGGGATCCCAGCCACCCGCTGGCCTGGACGCCGTGCACCTCGACCCCGTCGAGGTCCTCCATCGTCTCGATCCCCAACCCGGCCCGCAGCAGCTGCCCGGCGGTCGCGCGCCCTCGGCGGCCGACGCGGGCCAGCACGCCGTCGAGGTCCGCGGCGCGCACCTCCACCCACTGCCCCCGCAGCCGGACCAGGGAGCGTCGAGCCTCGGCGGCCGCGGCGAGGTCGCGCAGGTCGGTCTTGGTGAGGCTGAGATCGCCCAGGGCGGCCTCCCAGCGGAAGTCGACCAGCTCGTCGAGGCCGAGGCCCGCCTCGGTGACCGAGGTGGCACCCGACGATCGCCGAGTGGTGGCCTTCGCCCGCAGGCCGACCCGGCTCCGTCCGGTCCACCAGGACGGGAGCAGAACCGTGACCCCCAGGTCGGTCAGCGGTTCGAGCCGATCCACGAGCAACGATGCGACGGCCTCGTCATCCACCACGGTCTTCGCGGGGACCGCCTCGTCGAGCAGGCCGGCCAGCTCGGGCGCGACGCGCGTGGCGCGGGCCAGGTCAGCCAGCAGCTCGCGACCGGCCTCCGGTCCGTAGGAGGCGGCGTTAGACCACCACTGGTCCAGCGGGATCCGCAGGCCCTCGTCGTCCTCATCCGAGACGAGGACCTCCACCGTCCATTCCCCCGGACCCAACGCAGCGCCCTCGTCAGGTGGCGGCTCGTGAACCCGAAGGCACAACCCCAGCCGGCCGACCGCGACGCGCCCCGACCGGACCCATTCCGACACGGCGTCCGCCAGGGCCAGGGCACGCTCGGCATCGATGGTCTCCGGCAGCCAGGGGTCGCTGCTCACCAGGGACTGCAGCCACAGTTCCGGCAAGGTGCGCCGGCCAGGACGCCGGGGCAGCACTTCGGTGTCGGCCAGCCGGGTTCGCACCAGCGCATCAACCGCGGCGGCCAGGCCCGTGGCCACACCGCGGTGCGAGGCCGCTGTTGAGTCCGGGAGCAGGCAGCGCAGGGCGGTACGGTCCTCGGCGGCTGGCATCGGCCACCACCAGCTGCGCGCCAGCCCGTCGTCATCGACGGTGAGCCCGGGCACGAACCGACCCGAGCCGACAAGAGCCGCAGCCAGGTCGTGAAGTCCGGCGTCGACGTCCACCGGTGCTGCTCGCTGGGTCCCCATGTCCAACCATCGTCGCAGATCGCGACTGGGGGCCCGCGACGAGCCGATGAGCGGGTTGGCCGGCAACCCACCGTACGGTTGGACACGGCTGTTCGCGTAAAGCGTGATCTTGTCCGTCTTGTCCAGGCCGAACGTCCAGTCGTACGACTGGATCCGCGGCCGCCACACGATGCCGTTGTCTTGCCGGATCAACAGGTCCCGGTGCAGTAGTAGTGGGTGCTGCACCTTTGCCAGGAGGCGCCGGGCAGGGTCGCGGCGATCGCCGCGGTCAGGCCGGCGTGGGCGAGGTCACCCCACAGGACGCCCCAGCCACCAAGGAGGAAGCAGCCTAAAGAGATCTTCATCCACAGGTCTTGACTATTGCTCCGGCTGGCGTCCCGGTACGCTCGCACGTCCGCGTCATCCGTGTGGTGTTGCCGTGTTCGACGAGCCTACGAACCCGCTTGAGTAGACCGCCTCGGCGTGACCGACTCGCCCCTGTCAGCGGGGCGGCCATGATCTACAGGGGTGTGCTTCCCGCGGTGCCGACCAGCTGCTCGCGGAACTCCGGGCTGGCCAGCCGTTGCGCCTCCGTCCGGGCTGCTTCCACCCGCGCGGGCATATCCAGCCGGGCCGTGGGCTCCTCGTTCCCGGGAGTGGAGACGAACTTCTCGATCGCAGCGAGTCCCGCGTTGGCTCGGGCGCTGGCTGCCGCCTGCTTGGCATCCAACCGCTGCGCGTACCAGTCCGACGCCAGGACCGCCTCGCGGGTGAACATGAGCCGGAACTCCGGCGAATCGAGGCCCCATCCCGCTGTAGTGAACCCCTCAGCCATGATCTCCAACAGGGCCCGTAGCGGTGGGACGGCCAGTGCGATCGTGCCGTCCTGGAAGTACGAGCGCGCCACCCGTTCGTGCGTGGTCACGATCGTGGCGATCGACCCGGCGAAGATGCCCACGTCCTGCAACTCAGGGCGCAGCATCTCCGGGGTGAAGACCACATCCGGATGCAGGAAGATCCGGCCGAAGTACTTGGTGGCCAGCTTGTCGGTCATCCGGTAGCCCAGCCTGCTGGCCGGCACGCGCTTGCCGTCGTGCTCGAAGTCGGTCAGCTTCTCCAGGGCGCCCTCGGCGATGAGGTTGCGGGCGTCCCGCTCGTTGGGGCTCATCCTCCAGAACAGCTCCGGCACCAGCAGGGA
>DATCDE010000231.1 GCA_036510875.1 Actinomycetes bacterium | reverse complement strand
CGTGCATCTGGGAGATGCCGAGGTGGGTGGCGATCTGGGACTGGGTCATGCCGCGGAAGAACCGTAGGACGAGGATGGTGCGCTCGCGGGGGGGTAGTGCGGCCAGGAGTGGGCGTAGGGACTCGCGGTGCTCGACGCCGTCGAGGGCGTCGTCGTCGGCGCCGAGGACGTCGAGCATGGAGGGGGTGTCGTCGGTGTCGGTGCCGGCGTCGAGGGAGATGGTGCTGTAGGCGTTGGCCGACTCGAGGCCTTCGAGGACGTCCTCGTGGGAGCAGTCGAGGTGTTCGGCGATCTCGGCGACGGTGGGGGAGCGGCCGAGTCGGTGGTTGAGCTCTTCGGTGGCGACGGTGATGTGTTGGCGCATCTCCTGCAGCCGGCGGGGGACGCGTACCGACCAGCCCTTGTCGCGGAAGTGTCGTTTGATCTCGCCGATGATGGTGGGGGTGGCGTAGGTGGAGAACTCGACGCCGCGCTGGGGGTCGAACCGGTCGACGGACTTGATCAGGCCGATGGTGCCGACCTGGATCAGGTCGTCGAGGGGTTCGCCGCGGTCCCGGAACCGCCGGGCCAGGTGCTCCACCAGCGGCAGGTGCAGCTCCACGAGCTGGCCCCGGGCGTGCTGGTAGGCGCCGTCCGCGGGCTCGTGCTCGGCCATCACGAGGAACCAGGTGTTCGACCGGGCTCGGGTATGGGCCCGGCGATCGCCGTCGCCGTTCACCGGGACTTCGCGGTCGGTCTCCGTCGCGGTCACTGGCCGGCCACTCCAGCACGGCTCTTGCGCAGCCGGATCACCACGGTCTGGTCGTCCACCCAGGTCTCGACCTCCCCGGCGAGGGCGGTCAGCACGGTCCAGGCGAAGTTGTCCCGCGCCGGCGCGGTGCCGCTGCGGGTCTCGGCGAGCACTGTGACCTCGATCGCACTCGGCTCGAGGCCGAAGCGGCACACCAGCCCCCCGCCAGGCACCACGTCCGGCAGCAGCAGTGCGCATGCCTCGTCCACCGCGATGCGCAGGTCCTCGATCTCGTCCAGGGTGAAGTCGAGTCGAGCCGCGAGGCCCGCTGTCGCCGTTCTGAGCACCGACAGGAACGCTGAGTCCGCCGGGATCCGGAGCTCGACCTCCTCGCGTACCACCTCGGACGTCGCCCTTCGTCTGCTGCTCTGGTCGGTCATGTGGTCCCCGCCCGCTCGCCCAGGCGCATCACCCTAGCGCGCGAACCTGGCGGCCCGGTATGTCGAGTTCTCCGGTCAGCCCGTCGGCTGGCCGTCGTCGGCGGCGGCGCCCAGCGCGTCGCCGGTCAGCCGCCAGACCGTCCACTCGTCCATCGGAGCGGCTCCGAGCCGGCGGTAGAAGCCGTGGGCGGACTCGTTCCAGTCCAGTACCCACCACTCCACTCGCCGGTACCCACGCTCGTCGGCGATCCTGGCCAGCTCGAGCAGCAGGGCCCGCCCGTACCCGAGCCCCCGGTGCTGCGGGCGGACGAACAGGTCCTCGAGGTAGATCCCGTGGCGTCCCAGCCAGGTGGAGAAGTTCAAGAACCACACGGCGAACCCGGCCAGCTCGTCGTCCTGCTCGATGACGTGGCAGTGCACGGCGGGATGGTCGCCGAAGAGCGCCGCGCGCAGGTCGTCCTCGGTGGCGGTCACCTCGTGCAGGGAGCGCTCGTACTCGGCCAGCTCGCGGACGAGGGCCAAGATCCCGGGCACGTCGTCGGGCCGGGCGGAGCGGATCTGTGCGGTCATGACGCTCGAACCTACTGGGCCGTCCGCCTTCGGCCCCCGCCGGGGAGCTGTATTCTGGTCCTTTGCGAGACCTCGTCGCTCCCCCGTGCGGCGGGGTCTCGTCTTGTCTTGTCCGGAATGGAACTTCGGCCTGGTCCGGCTCGTTGGGCGGCGCGACGAGGCCCCGCCGTTCATCGTCCGTGACGCGGCGGGGCCTCGTAGCCAGTCGGAGGTCTCGGGCCTTCCGGCTAGGCCTTGCGTCAGGCCTTCTTGGTCTCCCAGAAGATCTCGGCGATCTCGTCGATCTTGGCGATCAGCTGGTCGGCGACCGCGGTGTCGACGGTGCCCTTGGTGCCACCGGCACCGGCCAGCTTGGTTGCCTCGTTGAACAGCGTGTTCAGCTGGGGGTACTTCTCGAAGTGCGGCGGCTTGAAGTAGTCGGTCCAAAGCACCCACAGGTGCTCCTTGACCAGGTGCGAGCGCTCTTCCTTGATCGTTACTGCGCGCGCCTTGAAGTCGGGGTCGTCGCTGGCGTGGTACTTCTCCATGCAGGCCTTGACGGACTGCGCCTCGATCCGGGCCTGGGCCGGGTCGTAGACGCCACAGGGCAGGTCGCAGTGGGCGCTGACCTGAACGGTCGCAGCGAACATCCGCATCGGGGTCCTTTCAACGGTTGTGGGTTCTCTGTCGGCGACACTACCCCCGGGGGTCCGAACCGGGCACAGCGAGAGGGGTGGGCGTGCGGATGGGCATGGCGGTGGTCCATGGCCGGTCCATGCTGCCGACGCTGGTCCCGGGGGACCGGCTGGTCGTGCGCTACGGCGCCCGACCGCGGCCCGGCGCGCTTGTCGTCGTCCGGCTGCCCGGCGACCGTCCGCTCGCGGTCAAGCGGGCCTTGCGCCCAGAGCCCGAGGGCTGGTGGGTGGAGCGGGACAACCCGTCGGAGGGTGTCGACTCGTGGGCGGTCGGCGCGGTGCCGGACCGGGACGTGGTGGCCGTGGTGGTGGCCCGGCTGTGGCCGCGGCCCAGCCGGCTGCAGCGGCGACCCTCCTAGGGCGAGCCGGCTAGAGCACCTTGGACAGGAAGGTCTGGGTCCGGCGGTGCTGCGGGTTGGCCAGGATGTCCTTCGGCGCGCCCGCCTCGACCACGACGCCGTCGTCCATGAACACCAGCGAGTCGCCCACCTCGCGGGCGAACCCCATCTCGTGGGTCACCACGATCATGGTCATGCCCTCCAGCGCGAGCTGGCGCATGACGTCGAGCACCTCACCGACCAGCTCGGGGTCGAGGGCGGACGTCGGCTCGTCGAACAGCATCAGCTTGGGCTGCATGGCCAGCGCCCGGGCGATGGCCACCCGCTGCTGCTGGCCGCCGGAGAGCTGCGTGGGGTAGGCGTCGCCCCGCTCGCCGAGACCGACGCGGTCCAGCAGCTTCTGGGCCCGCTCCCTGGCGACAGCCTTGGACTCGCCCCTGGCCCGGATCGGGGCCTCGACAATGTTCTCCATCGCGGTCATGTGCGGGAACAGGTTGAACCGTTGGAAGACCATTCCGATCTCGCGGCGCTGCTTGGCGACCTCCTTGTCGCGCATCTCGTAGAGCTTGTCGCCGCGCTCCGTGTACCCGACGAGCTGGCCGTCGACCGACAGCCGGCCGGCGTCGACCCGCTCGAGGTGGTTGATGCAGCGCAGGAAGGTGGACTTGCCGGACCCGGAGGGTCCGATGATGCACATCACCTCACGGGGGGCCACCTCCAGGTCGATGCCCTTGAGCACCTCGACCCGGCCGAACCACTTGTGCACCTGCTCGGCCTTGACCATGGGTCCGCTCATCGCAGCTCAGCCCTCGTCAGTCGCATCCGCAGCTTCTGCAGCGGGGTCGGTGGCAGCGAGCGCACCGCCCCGCGGGCGTAGTACCGCTCGATGTAGTACTGGCCGACCATGAGCACCGAGGTCATGGCCAGGTACCACAGGCTGGCCGTGACGAGCATCGGGAACACCTGGAAGGTCCGCGAGCCGATCGCGGAGGTCTGGAAGAACAGTTCGTAGTACGGCACGTAGGCGACCAGCGACGTCGTCTTGAGCATCGAGATCGTCTCGTTGCCGGTCGGCGGCACGACCACGCGCATCGCCTGCGGCAGGATGATCCGCCGCAGGGTCTGCATCCGGGACAGGGACAGGGCCGACGCCGCCTCGGTCTGGCCCTCGTCGACCGACAGGATGCCGGCCCG
The DNA here is from genome assembly GCA_036510875.1 of Actinomycetes bacterium. NCBI lineage: Bacteria > Bacillati > Actinomycetota > Actinomycetes > Actinomycetes bacterium. The sequence continues at coordinate 14,039 of DATCDE010000231.1, read as the reverse complement.
GACGATCTCGGACATGTACGCCGCCTCGTTCAGCCCGAGGCCGAGCAGTGCTGCGGCCACGGCTGGGACGAGGTTGCGGGTCTCGAAGTGGAACCACTGGGGGCCGAACGGGATCCCGAGGCTGATGTTGCGGTACAGCGAGCCCAGGTTGGCCCAGATCACCAGCTGGACCAGCACCGGGGTGCCCCGGAACACCCAGACGTAGAACCAGGCCGCCCCCGACAGCACCGGGTTGGGGGACAGCCGCATGACCGACAGCACGATGCCCAGCAGCACGCCCATGGCCATCGCGGCGATGGTCAGCCAGATCGTCGTCCAGACCCCGTGCAGGACGGGTCCCCGGAACGCGTTCTGCCACTGGAAGCTCCACTCCCAGTTCGGGTTGGTGAAGAGGCTGTGGACGAACATCGCCACGAGCAGGGCGATGACCGCCACGGCCACCCACCGGCCGGGGTGGCGGACCGGGACTGCCTCGATCGCCTCTGGGCGGTTGGCCGTCCCGGTCTTCGTCGGGGTGCTCACTGGGTGTCCGTCAGGACACCGGGTTGATCTGCGACTGGGTGATGGCGCCGCTGTCCACGCCCCACTTCTTCAGGATGTCGAGGTACACGCCGGTGTCCATGAGCTTCTGCATGGCGCCCTGGATCGCCTGGGTGTACTGACCCTGGCCCTTTGGCACGGCGATGCCGTACGGCGCCGCAGCGTAGGTCTGACCGGTCACCTCGAGCTTGTCACCAGTCTGCTTCACGGCGTAGGCGACGACCGGCGAGTCGGCGAGCATGGCGTCGTCCTTGCCGCTGACCACTGCCGCGGTCGCGTCGCTCTGCAGCTGGTACTGGTCGATCGTGATCGCGGGCTTGCCAGCGTTGGTGCAGGTCTTGGACCGAGCGGTGATGTCGTCGACCTGGACGGTGCCCTTCTGGACGGCGACCTTCTTGCCGCAGGCGCTGTCCGGCTTGATCCCGGCCGGGTTGCCCTTCTCCACCGCCCACGAGGTACCGGCGTTGAAGTAGCTCACCATGTCGACCTGCTTCAGTCGGTCGGCGTTGATGGTGAACGACGACACGCCGAGGTCGAACTTGCCGTTCTTGACGCTCTCGACGAGGGAGTCGAACGGAGCGTTCTGCAGGTCGACCTTCAGGCCGAGGACCGTGCCGAGCGCCTTGGCGAGGTCCGCGTCGAAGCCGATGATCGTCTTGCCGTCGGTGTCGACGAACTCGCTCGGCGCGTAGGACGCGTCGGTGCCGATCGTCAGCGAGCCCTTCGAGGAGATCGAAGAGGGCAGCATGGCGGCGAGGGTGGCGTCCTTGCTGGCTGACGCGCCGGAGGAGGACGGGCTGGTCGAGGCGCTACTCCCGCCTGACGATGAGCTGCCGCAGGCGGCCAGACCGAGGGCGACGACCAGAGTGATCGCGGCGATCCCCGACCGCTTCAGAGCGCTGAGCTTCATGCTGTTCCTCTCAACCGTGCGAGCCGTCGGGGTGTCCGGCGGCGACCTGTTCGATTCGCGAACGCTATTCCCCTCGGGCCCAAGTCTGCACCGCCGGGGTCCGTCGAGGCGGGAACTCGTGCGACAATGGCGCTCCGGGTCATCCCCCGCGCGCAGTGGCAGCAGCCGAGACCCCCGGCGCCCACTCCCTTGCCGCCCGACGAACCACTCCCTCATGGAGCTGAGCATCGTGCCCGCCGTCTCGCCTGACATCGACCCTGCCTTCCCACTGCACGTCGGGGGCAAGATCGAGGTACGGCCGACGGTGCGCATCCGCGACGCCGAGGGGCTGGCCTTGGCCTACACCCCCGGCGTGGGCCGGGTGAGCGCGGCCATCGCGGCGCATCCCGAGCTCGCGGACGAGTACACCTGGCGGTCCAACGTGGTCGCCGTGGTGACCGACGGCACGGCCGTGCTGGGCCTGGGCGACATCGGCCCCAGCGCCGCGCTGCCGGTCATGGAGGGCAAGGCGCTGCTCTTCAAGGAGTTCGGCGGCATCGACGCGGTGCCGATCTGCCTGGACACCAAGGACGTCGACGAGATCGTGGAGACCGTCGTCCGGCTGGCGCCGTCCTTTGGCGGGATCAACCTGGAGGACATCAGCGCCCCCCGGTGCTTCGAGATCGAGCAGCGGCTGCAGGAGCGGCTGGACCTGCCGGTGTTCCACGACGACCAGCACGGGACCGCGATCGTCGTCCTGGCTGCCCTGCGCAACGCGGCGAAGGTGACCGGCCGCCAGCTCTCCGACCTGCGGGTCGTGGTCTCGGGAGCGGGGGCGGCGGGAGTCGCCGTCTCGCGGATCATCGTCGAGGCGGGGATCGGTGACATCGCCGTGGCCGACAGCAAGGGGATCATCCACCTCGGGCGCGGCGACCTCAACGGCGTCAAGCAGCTGCTCGCGGGGGACACGAACACGTCGGGGTACTCCGGTTCGATCGAGGAGGCGCTCAAGGGAGCCGACGTCCTCATCGGCGTCTCCGCCGGACAGATCCCCGAGGAGGCCGTCGCCTCGATGGCGCCGGACTCGATCGTCTTCGCGTTGGCCAACCCCGACCCCGAGGTGCACCCCGAGGTGGCCCGCAAGCACGCGCGGGTGGTGGCCACCGGCCGCAGCGACTTCCCGAACCAGATCAACAACGTGCTGGCCTTCCCCGGGATCTTCCGCGGGGCGCTGGCGGTGCGCGCGACCCGGATCACCGAGGGCATGAAGCTGGCCGCGGCCGAGGCGCTGGCCGGCACCGTCGGCGACCAGCTGTCCGAGGAGTGGATCGTGCCGAGCCCGTTCGACCCGTTCGTGGCCGAAACGGTGGCCAAGGCGGTCTCGGCGGCGGCCCGGGCCGAGGGGGTCGCCCGCCGCTGAGCCGGCCCGGCGTCGTGTGGTTAGGGTCGGTCCATGTTCGCTGTGAGCGCCGCGCGCATCGACCCTGAGCAGCCGCTGTCCGGTCTGGAGCTGGGGGAGCGCCCCGAGCCCGAGGTGCCGGCCGGCTGGACGACGGTGCAGGTGCGCGCCGCGTCGCTCAACCACCACGACCTGTGGACGCTGCGCGGCGTCGGGATCTCGGCCGACCGGCTGCCCATGATCTTGGGCTGCGACGCCGCGGGGATCGACGCGGCCGGCACCGAGGTGGTCGTGCACGCCGTCATCGGCGACCCCGCGGCCGGCGGTGGCGACGAGACCATGGACCCGAAGCGCTCGCTGCTGTCCGAGGTCCATCCCGGCACGTTCGCCGAGCGGGTGGCGGTGCCGCGGCGCAACCTGGTGCCCAAGCCGGCGGCGCTGAGCTTCGAGGAGGCCGCCTGCCTGCCCACCGCGTGGCTTACCGCCTACCGGATGCTGTTCACCCGCTCCGGACTGCGACCGGGCGACACGGTGCTCGTGCAGGGCGCCGGCGGCGGGGTGGCCACCGCGCTCATCGTGCTGGCCAGAGCCGGCGGCCTTCGGGTGTGGGCGACCAGCCGGGACGACGCCAAGCGGGCCCGGGCGCTCGAGCTCGGCGCGCACGCGGTCTTCGAGTCCGGGGGCCGGCTGCCCGAGCGGGTCGACGTGGTGATGGAGACCGTGGGCGCGGTCACCTGGGCGCACTCGCTGCGCTCGCTGCGGCCGGGCGGGCGGATCGTGGTCTCGGGGGCGACGTCGGGGCCGAACCCGCCGGCCGAGCTGTCCCGGGTGTTCTTCCAGCAGCTGTCCGTCGTGGGTTCCACGATGGGGACCCGCGACGAGCTGGCCCGGCTGATCCGGCTGTGCGAGACCGACGGCGTGCGGCCGCTCATCGACTCGACCTACGACCTGCGCGACGCGGCCAGCGCCTTCGAGCGGCTGGCCACGGGCGACGTGTTCGGCAAGCTGGTGCTCACCCCCTGAGCGCTACTCGTCGTCCTCGTCGTCCAGGCGGGCCAGCCAGGTGGCCAGCCGCTCGACCGGAACCTCGAACTCGGGGTTGAGGTCGACGAAGGTTCGCAGCCGCTCGGCCAGCCAGTCGAAGGAGACCGACTCCTCGCCGCGGCGGGCGGCGAGCTCCTCGAGGCCCCGGTCGGTGAAGTACACCCGCGCTACCCGATCGAGTCCGCGAACGCCGCCTCGACGATCGCGCGCTGCTCGGTGTCGTGCCAGTGGTGTGAGCCGACCGCGGGGGACGACGACGCCGGCCGGGTCACGGGCACCAGCGGCCGGCCGATCACCTCGGGCAGGTTGAGGGCCATGAACGGCCAGGCACCCTGGTTGGCCGGCTCCTCCTGCACCCAGCGGACCTCCTGGGCGTGCGGGAAGGCGGCGAGGGCCTCCGGGATGCTGCGGGTGGCCAGCGGGTACAGCCGCTCGACCCGGACGATGGCGGTGTCGGTGATGCCCTTGGCCTGCCGTTCCGCCTCCAGGTCGTAGTAGACCTTGCCGCTGCACAGGACCACCCGGCGGACCGACTGCGGGTCGGCCGCGGTGTCCTGCAAGACGGTGCGGAAGTGGCCGCTGGTGAAGTCGGCCATCGGAGACGCCGCGGCCTTTAGCCGCAGCATCGACTTCGGGGTGAAGACGATCAGCGGACGCCGGTAGCGGGAGTGGACCTGCCAGCGCAGCAGGTGGAAGTACGACGCCGGCGTCGACGGCATGGCGACCGTCATGTTGTCCTGGGCGCACAGCTGCAGGTACCGCTCCACCCGCGCAGATGAGTGGTCCGGCCCCTGGCCCTCGTAGCCGTGCGGGAGCAGCAGCACCACAGAGGCCCGCTGGTTCCACTTCTGCTCGCCGGGGGCGATGAACTCGTCGACGATCGTCTGGGCGCCGTTGGCGAAGTCGCCGAACTGGCCCTCCCACATGACCAGCGCCTCGGGGCGGGCCACCGAGTAGCCGTACTCGAATCCGACCGCGGCGAACTCCGACAGCGGGGAGTCGTAGACGTACAGCTTGCCGCCGTTGTCGTAGCACTGCTTGAGCGGCTTGTACGCCCAGCCCGTGGCCCGGTCGACGATGACCATGTGCCGGTGGCCGAAGGTGCCTCGCCGGGAGTCCTGGCCGGCCAGCCGCACGGCCTGGCCCTCGGTGAGCAGCGAGCCGACGGCCAGCGCCTCGCCCATGCCCCAGTCGATGGTGTCCTGCTCGACCATCTCGGCCCGACGCTGCAGCTGCGGCGCGAGGCGCGGGTGGACAGTGAAGCCCTCCGGCAGGTTCAGCTGGGAGTCGACGACGCGCGTGACCACCTCGGCGCTGATCGCCGTGGGGATCTCGACGGTGGGTCGCTGCGGCTTCAGCCGCTGCTGCCCGTCGCGCTCCACCTGGCTGGTGCGGTCGCTGATCGAGCCCTCGTCGGCCGTCGCCCGCGACTCCTGGAACACCTTCTCCAGCTGGTCGCGGTAGTCGCGCAGCGCGCTCTCGGCCTCCTCGACCGTGATGTCGCCGCGGCCGATCAGCGCCTCGGTGTACAGCTTGCGAACCGACCGCTTGTTGTCGATCAGGTTGTACATGAGCGGCTGGGTCAGCGACGGGTCGTCCGCCTCGTTGTGCCCGCGACGGCGGTAGCACACGACATCGATGACGACGTCCTTGTGGAACGCCTGGCGGAACTCGAAGGCGAGCCGTGCCACCCGGACGCAGGCCTCCGGGTCGTCGCCGTTGACGTGGAAGATCGGGGCCTGGATGGTGCGGGCCACGTCGGTGGCGTAGGTCGACGAGCGGCTGGCCGCCGGGGACGTGGTGAACCCGACCTGGTTGTTGACGATCACATGGACCGTGCCACCGGTGCGGTAGCCGCGCAGCTGGCTCAGCTCGAGGGTCTCGGCGACCACGCCCTGGCCGGCGAAGGCGGCGTCCCCGTGCATGAGGATCGGCAGGATGGGGAACTCCTCGCCGCGGTCGAGCATGTCCTGCTTGGCGCGGACGAATCCCTCGAGCACCGGGTCGACCGCCTCCAGGTGGCTGGGGTTGGACACCAGCGAGACCTTGGTGGCGGAGCCGTCCTCGGCGGTGAACGTGCCTTCGGCACCGAGGTGGTACTTCACGTCGCCGGACCCGTGGGCGCTGCTCGGGTCGAGGTTCCCCTCGAACTCGCGGAAGATCTGCCCGTAGCTCTTGCCCACGATGTTGGCCAGCACGTTGAGCCGGCCGCGGTGCGGCATGCCGATGCAGACCTCCTCGAGCCGGGCCTGCGCGGCCGCACCGAGGATCGCGTCCAGGACGACGATGGCCGACTCGCCACCTTCGAGGGAGAACCGCTTCTGCCCCACGTACTTGGTCTGCAGGAAGGTCTCGAACGCCTCGGCCGCGTTCAGCCGGCGCAGGATCCGCAGCTGCTCCTCGCCGGAGCAGCGCTTCGGGTCCTGCTCCACCTGCTCCTGGATCCACTCCCGCTGCTCCGGGTCCTGGATGAACATGTACTCGATGCCGACGGTGCGGCAGTACGAGTCGCGCAGCACGCCGAGGATGTCCCGCAGCTTGGCCAGGGGCTGGCCGCTGAACCCGCCGGTGGCGAACTCGCGGTCGAGGTCCCACAGGGTCAGCCCGTGGTTGGCGATGTCGAGGTCGGGGTGCCGGCGCTGCTTGTAGTCCAGCGGATCGGTGTCGGCCATCAGGTGGCCGCGGACCCGGTAGGCGTGGATCAGCTGCTGGACCCTGGCCACCTTGCTGACGTCGTCCTCGTGGGAAACCAAGATGTCCTGGCTCCACCGGACCGGCTCGTAGGGGATGCGCAGCGCGGCGAAGATGCCGTCGTAGAACTCGTCCGCGCCGAGCAGCCGCTGGTGCACCAGGCGCAGGAAGTCGCCGGACTGGGCCCCCTGGATGATGCGGTGGTCGTAGGTCGAGGTCAGCGTGAGGGTCTTGCTGACAGCCAGCCGGGCCATCGTCTCCTCGGCCGCCCCCTGGTACTCGGCCGGGTACTCCATGGCACCCACGCCGATGATCGTGCCCTGGCCGGCCATCAGCCGCGGCACCGAGTGGACCGTGCCGATGGTGCCGGGGTTGGTCAGGCTCACCGTGGTGCCCTGGAAGTCCTCGACCGTGAGCTTGTTCGTTCGGGCCCGCCGGACGAGGTCCTCGTAGGACGCCCAGAACGTGTTGAAGTCCATCAGCTCGGCGGACTTGATCGACGGCACCAGCAGCTGGCGGGTCCCGTCCGGCTTGGTCATGTCGATGGCCAGGCCAAGGTTCACGTGGTCGTGCTCGGTGACGCCGGGCTTGCCGTCCACCTCGGTGAACGAGCGGTTCATCTCCGGCATCACCTTGAGCGCCTGGACGAGCGCCCATCCGATCAGGTGGGTGAAGGAGACCTTGCCGCCGCGGCTGCGCCGCAGAAAGTTGTTGATCACGACCCGGTTGTCGATGAGCAGCTTCGCGGGGATGGCCCGGACACTCGTCGCCGTGGGGACGCTGAGGCTGGCCTCCATGTTGGCCACGACCCGGGCGGCCGGGCCGCGCAGCGGGCTGGTGGTCCCGTCGTGCGACGCGGGGACGGCGGCTGCGGGGGCAACCGGCGCAGCGGGCGCGGGGGTGGGTGTCGGGGCCGTGACCGGTGCCGGCGCTGCCTGGGCCGCCGGTGCGGCGGGTCCTGCGGACCCTTCGTCCAGCGGCTGCGCGGGTCGAGGGAGCGTCACGTCACCCGGCTGGTAGTCAGCGAAGAAGTCCCACCAGGCGGGGTCGACGGAGTTCTTGTCCTTCAGGTACTGCTGGTAGATCTCATCGACCAGCCACTCGTTCGGCCCGAAGGCACCGAGCGGGTTGCTTGAGGGGGCCTGGGACGACACGGGGCGACCGCCTGCTTTCGACTTCGGGACCGACCTGACCTGCCCGGCCAGCCTAGTCCGGTCCCCGCGGTCGGGGCCGCACCGGCCGCTGACCTTCCGGTCCGGGTCAGGTGATGTCGCGGCGCTGCGTGGTGACCGCGGCCAGCGCGGCGAAGGCCAGCCCGTAGGCGAGGAACAGCAGGCCGCCGGCCCACGGTTCGAGCAGGCTGCCCCGGTTACTCGTGGCCTGCATCATCGCGTTGGCAGCCCCCCCGGGCAGCCACTTGCCGACCTGTGGGAGAAGGGTGATGATCAGCGACTCCACCAGGAAGACCCACACCAGGGCGGCGACGATGGCGGCCACCTGATTGCGGACGAACGAGCCCACGCCCACCCCCACCACGGCGTAGACCGCGACTCCGACCACCGCGGCGCCGAGGACCTGAAGGATCGTGGACGTCGGGATGGCGGGAGCCCCCTTCATCGCCAGCAGAGGCACCGCGAGCGCCGCGGTGAGTGCGGCGCCGGCCACCCCGAAGACCACCCCGAAGGCCGCGTGGGCGACCAGCTTGGCCGCGATGACCCGGCCGCGCCGGGGGGTGGCCAGGAAGGTCGCGGTGATGGTCATGTGCCGGTACTCGGTGGTCATCCCGAGGATGCCGAGGACCAGCGCGAACGTGGAGCCAGTCCCGGCGCTGGCCCAGATGGTGCGGACGGTGGAGCCCTGGTCGAGGCTCGGAGCGCCCTGCTGGCCGGAGACGAGGATGAGCGCCACCACCTGGATGGCGACGAAGACGAGCGCGCCGACCAGCAGGCCCCACCACATCCGGGTGCTGCGGATCTTGAGCAGCTCGGCGCGCAGCAGCCCGGTCACGGCTGGCTCCCCTCGGAGTCGGTGAGTGACAGGAAGACCTGCTCGAGGTCGGACTCCTCCTGGACCAGCTCGTGTAGCTCGACCGCCTCGCGCAGGGCGATCCGCCCGATGTCGGGCGGGGTGAGCCCGGACACGTGCAACACGCCGTCGGCTGCGCCGACCCCGGCACCCTGGGCTTCGAGGGCGGCCCGCAGCCGGTCGGCGTCCGGCGTCCGCACCCGGACGTCGGCGGCGTGGTTCTGGGTGAGCTCGGCCAGCGGCGCGGACCTGATCAGGCGTCCGCGGGAGATGATCACGACATGGTCGACGGTCTGCTGGACCTCGGCCAGGACGTGGCTCGAGACGAGCACCGTGCGGCCCTGCGACGCGAGGTGGCGCAGGAAGCCGCGCAGCCAGGCGATGCCCTCGGGGTCGAGCCCGTTGGCCGGCTCGTCGAGCAGCAGCACCTGCGGGTCGCCCAGCAAGGCACCGGCGAGGGCCAGCCGCTGGCGCATCCCGAGGGAGAAGCCGCCGACCCGCCGGTCCGCCGACTCGGTGAGGGCCACCTGCGCGAGGACCTCGTCCACCCGGGTGAGCCGCAGGCCGGCGGACAGCACGAGGACCCGCAGGTGGTCCCGGGCGGTGCGGCCCGGGTGGAAGCTGGAGGCCTCCAGCGCTGCCCCCACCATCCGCATCGGCTCGGGCAGCTCGGCGTAGCGGCGTCCGTCGATGGTGGCCGTCCCGCTGGTGGGCGAGACCAGCCCCAGCAGCACCCGCAGCGTGGTGGTCTTGCCGGCGCCGTTCGGCCCCAGGAACCCCGTCACGCTGCCCGCCTCGACCAGGAAGGACAGCCCGTCGACGGCCCGAACGGTGCCGAAGTCCTTGGTCAACGAATCGACGACGATCACAGGTCCAACGTAGGGCAGGATGCCAGCATGCCGCGAGCTACTGACTTGGGAATCAGGATCGGAAGCCTGCCGTCGGGGCCGACGGCGTCGGTGCTGGACGTGCCGGGGGTGGGCCTCGGCCATGCCACGGTCTGGCGGGACGAGCCCGTGCCACCGGCCGGTCGGGGGGTGGCCCGGACCGGCGTCACCGTCCTGCTGCCCTCGGCCGACACCTTCGCCCGGCCGGTGCCGGCCGGCGGGTCGGTCCTCAACGGCGCCGGCGAGTGCACCGGCTTACTGACGGCCGCCGAGTGGGGGCTGCTCGAGTCGCCGGTGTTCCTCACCTCGACCATGCAGCTGGGCCGGGTCTACGACGCGGCCTGCGAGCTCATCACCGAGCGGGAGCCGGCCATCGGTGAGGACGTCGTGATCCCCGTCGTCGCGGAGTGCGACGACTCGTTCCTGTCCGAGGTCCGCAGGATGCAGGTCACCCGCGACGACGTGGCGGCGGCCTGGGCGGCGGCCGAGGTCTCGGTCGGGTCGGCGACGCCGCCGGAGGAGGGCTCGGTCGGCTCCGGAACCGGGATGTCCTGCCTAGGCTTCAAGGGGGGCATCGGCACGGCGTCCCGCGTGCTGCCGAGTCGCCACACCGTGGGCGTCCTGCTCATGACCAACTTCGGCGAACGGGAAAGGCTGACGGTGGACGGCGTCCCGGTCGGTCGGCTGCTGGCGCCGGACCCCTACCCGCCGGAGCCTCCCCCCGCCGGGTCCTGCATCGGTGTGGTCATCACGGACGCGCCGCTGGACTCGGCTACCTGTTCGCGGCTGGCCCGACGGGTCGGCCTCGGCCTGGCCCGCGCCGGCTCGACCGCCCACCACGGCAGCGGCGAGATCTTCCTGGCCTGCGCCACCGGGATCCGGGGCGACCGCGCCGGGCAGCTCACCGGGCCGCCGGCCATCACCGGCTCGCAGCTGGACCCGTTCTTCGCCGCCGTGGTCGAGGCGAGCGAGGAGGCGGTGCTCAACTCGATGCTGGCCTCCCCGACCGTGACCGGACGCGGCGGGCACGCCCGGCAGGGGCTGCCGGTCGACGAGGTGCGTCGGCTGCTGGCCGACCGGGGGGTCTGACGGTGGCTCAGCTGTCCACGGGTGCGGCCGTCGTCCGGGCGCTGGCCGCTCACGGGACCGACGTCGTCCTCGGCATCCCGGGCACGCACAACCTGGGGCTGTACGAGCACCTGCCGGCCCACGGGATCCGCCATGTCACACCACGCCACGAGCAGGGCGGTGGATACGCGGCGGACGCCTACGCCCGGGTGTCCGGTCGGCCGGGCGTGCTGTTCGCCACCACCGGCCCGGGGATCCTCAACGCCGCCACCGCGCTGGCCCAGGCGTGGAGTGACTGCTCGCCCGTGCTCGCCGTCTCGCCCGGGATGCCGACGGGACACCCCGGCCGGGCCACCGGGCGGCTGCACGAGGCTCGCGACCAGCACGCCGCGCTCGCCGCCGTCGTCGACCGGGCGGTCCGGGTGGACACCCCCGCGGCGGCTGCGGAGGCCGTGCGGGACGCCTTCACGGCGTTCCGCAGCGGCCGGCCGCGACCGTGGCACCTGGAGGTCGCGCTGGACCGGCTGGACGACGTCGACGAGGTGCCCGACGAGCTGTTCGTGCCGGCGGCGGCTGACCATCCCTGGGTTGACCCGAAGCTGGCCCGTGCGGCGGCGGCGCTGCTCGCCGGTGCCGAGCGGCCGGCTGTCGTCCTCGGGGGTGGGGCCCGTGGCGCGAGCGCCCAGGCGCAGGCCCTCGTGGAAGTGCTCGGCTGCCCGGCCGTGACGAGCACCAACGGCAAGGGTGTGTTGCCGGAGTCACACCCGAGCAGCCTTGGCTGCGGGCTGCACCTGGCCGCCGTCCAGCGCTGGCTGCGGGCCGCCGACGTCGTCCTGGTGGTGGGCTGCGAGCTGGCCGAGTCCGATGCCTGGACGACAAAGCCGCTCGTCACCGGCCGGGTCGTGCGCATCGACTTGGACCCTGAGCAGCGGGACCTCAACGCGCCGGCGGCCGACGTCATGCTCGGGGCCGACGCCGCGCCGGCGCTCGCGATGGTGACCGCCGAGCTGGCCGCGCTGGCCGCGGTGCGACCGGCCGACCGGCCACGGCCCGACGCGGGGCTCAGGGCGAGCCTCATGACCGCGGTGCGGCAGGAGGCGGACACCCTGGGGGCGCGCTGGCTGCCGCTGCTGCGCGGGCTGCGGGCGGCGCTTCCGAGCGAGGCGGTGCTCGCCACCGACAACGCGATGGCCGCCTACTACGGGGCGGCCACGTCCTTCCCCGTCGAAGCGGCCCGGTCCTACCTGTTCCCCACCGGGTTCGGCACCCTCGGCTTCGCGCTGCCGGCCGCGATCGGCGCGGCGCTCGGGGCGCCGGAGCGCCCGGTGGCCGCCCTCACCGGGGACGGCGGGCTGCAGTTCACCGTCAACGAGCTGGCTACGGCCGGGTCACTGGGCCGCGCGTTGCCCGTCGTGGTCGTCGACAACGGTGGGTTCGGCGAGATCCGGGCGCAGCAGGCCGCCCGCGGCGCGCCCGCGGTCGGTGTCGACCTCGCCTCGCCGGACTGGGCCGCACTCGCTTCGGCGTACGGCGCCGGCTGCGTGCGTGTCGAGGCCACCTCCGCCTCGCCGGCCGCCGAGGCGCAGGTGGCCGACGCCGTCACGGCTGCGCTCGGCGTGGGCCGAACGACCCTGATCGTCGTCCAGGAGGAACCGGCGTGACATCGCAACGTGACCCGCACCTGCAGGTGACCTGGACCGACGAGGAGACCGGGCACCGTGGCTACCTGGTGATCGACCGGCTCGGGCGCGGGCTGGCCAGCGGTGGTCTGCGGATGCGCGAGGGGGTGACCCTGCAGGAGGTCGGCGACCTGGCCCGCGGGATGACGCTGAAGGAGGCGGTCGCCTACCGGCCGGGTGGGAACTACCTGCCGGTGGGGGGTGGCAAGGGCGGCATCGACTGCAGCCCGCACGACCCTGCGGCCTACGGCCTGCTGGTGCGGTACCTGCGCGCCATGAAGCCCTACCTGCAGCAGTGCTGGGCCACCGGTGAGGACCTCGGGCTGCGCCAGGAGGACCTCGACCGAGCGGTGGCGGAGGTGGGCCTGCGCAGCTCGATCGAGGCCGTGCTGCCGCTGCTGGACGACGTGGAGGAGGCGCTCGCCCAGCTGGCCAGGGGCTTCGCGGTGCGCGACGACGGCGTCGGTCTGGACGCGCTGGTGGGTGGCTGCGGGGTCGCCGAGGCGGTGCTGGCCACGTTGGACCACCAGGGTCGGGCGCCGGTCGGCGTGCGGGCCGTCGTCCAGGGCTTCGGGTCCATCGGCGGGGCCACCGCGCGGTTCCTGAGCCGGGCCGGCGTGCGCGTGGTCGCGGTGGCCGACGCCGACGGGGTGGTGGCCAACGAGCGCGGGCTGGACGTCGAGACGTTGCTGGCCCGGCGGGACGCCTTCGGTCGGATCGACCGGGGTGCGCTGCGGGCGGACGACGTCATGCTGCCGGGGACGGCGTGGCTGGATGTCGATGCGGAGGTCCTAGTCCCGGCCGCGGTCTCCTACGCCGTGGACCTGCACGACGTGCACCGGGTTCGCGCCGACCTCATCGTCGAGGGGGCCAACGTGCCAGTCACCGGGCCGGCCGAGGTCGCGCTGCGCGACCGCGGGGTGGTCGTGGTCCCCGACTTCGTGGCCAACTCGGGCACCAACTCCTGGTGGTGGTGGACGCTGTTCGGCGACGTCGCCCCGGAGCGGGACGCCGCCTACGCCCTGGTCCGCTCGTCGGTACGGGGCATGGTCTCCGAGCTGCTCGTCCGCGCTGAGGCGGACGGGGTGAGCCCGCGGGCCGCCGCCACCGCGCTGGCGCAGCGCAACCTCGAGCTGATCGGGCAGCGGGCGATGGCGGAGGCCGCCCGGTGACCGCGCCCCAGCAGGTGTGGATCGAGCTGGCCGACGGCACCCGGCTGGCGGCCTCCCTCTACCTGCCGCCGGACGCGGCCGGTCCCCAACCGTGCATCCTCGAGGCGCTGCCGTACCGCAAAGACGACCTGACGGCGTCCTACCGGCCGGAGTACCAGCGGCTGGCCGACGAGCACGACTTCGCGGTGTGCCGGTTGGACCTGCGCGGGACCGGCTCGTCCGGCGGGATCGCGACCGACGAGTACCCGTTGCAGGAGCAGCAGGACCTCGTCGAGGTGATCGGCTGGCTGGGCGCGCAGCCGTGGTGCGACGGGAACGTGGGCATGTACGGCACGTCGTACAGCGGGTTCAACGCGCTGCAGGTCGCGGGCGAGCGGCCGGCGGCGCTCAAGGCGGTCATCGCCATCTACGCCACGGACGACCGGTACACCGACGACGTCCATTACATGGGCGGGACGCTGCGCTGGCTGGACCTGGTCGACTACTGCCACTACATGACGCCAATGAACGCGCTCCCGCCGGTGCCCGCGGTGTGGGGGGACGGCTGGCGGGAGGAGTGGCTGCGGCGGGTCGATGCGCTCGAGCCGTGGCTGCTCACCTGGCTGGAGCAGCAGCGGGACGGCGCCTACTGGCGGCACGGCTCGG
>DATCDE010000230.1 GCA_036510875.1 Actinomycetes bacterium | reverse complement strand
GCTGGCCCAAGCCCGCGCCGCCGCCTTGCCGGACCGAGAACCGCGTTCGAGTGATTCGTGCTGCTTCGTGGATGTCATGATCCGCACCTCCACTCAACTACATCGTCCCAGCGGAGCGCTACGACACCGCGACGACTACGTTGCCGCGCTTGTGTCCCTTCTCGACGTACGTGTGGGCCTCGACGATCTCCTCCAGCGGATAGCGCCTGTCGATGACCGTCCGGACCTTCCCGGTCTCGATGAGTTCTTTGAGGAAGGCAAGGTCCTCAGGACTCCCACCTCCAGAACCTGAGTCCCTGGTGACGTTGAGATAGACGCCTGTATTCCTCAAGGGCCTCTTGGCCCGTGAGGACGAGAGCTTGTCGACGGCATCGAAGACAACGTCATAGGTCTCGTCGCCCTCCGTGAAGTCCTGCTGCGTGTAGTCGATCACCCTGTCGGCCCCGAGAGATCTCACCATCTCCAGATTGGCGGTACTACAGACCCCGGTGACGTCCGCCCCAAATGACTTGGCGAGTTGCACCGCATAGGTGCCTACGCTTCCAGAGGCACCGTAGATCAGAACCTTCTGCCCGCTTTCGATGTTCGCCTTTCTGAGGACACCCAATGCAGTGACTCCTGCGGTTGCGGCGCCGGCAGCGGCTTCCTCAAAGGTCATGTTGGCCGGCTTCGTCGCAAGCATCCCTTCCTTCGCGGCCGACTTCCTGGGCTTCTCTGGCAGGCATACGTACTCGGCGTAGGCACCGAGGCCCCAACCGGTGAATGCGAAGACGTCGTCGCCCCGCTTGAAGAGGGTCACATCCTTGCCGACCGACTCGACCTCTCCGGCCAGCTCCATCCCGAGAATCGGGTTCTTCGGGCGAGTGAAGCCAAGGACTAGTCGCGCCATGAACCGTCGCCCCCGAGGAACATCGAAGCTTCGAATCCTCACGTCCCCACGGTGCACCGTCGTCGCATGCACCTTGATCAGCACCTCGTGATCCTTTGGAACAGGTTTCTCGACTTGTTGGAGTTCAAGAACATCGGGAGGACCGTATCCCGTGCACACGACTGCCTTCACGAGCTTCCTCCCGACCCACCGGCCCAGGCCACCGACGCGAGAGCAGACGCGTTGAACCCCTTGGCTATGAGCCAGATCGCCAGGACCACCTCCTGCAATCTCAGCGGGGCCTGCACCATGATGTGCACGCTCTCCAAAGGTTTGATGAGGTCAAGCATGACCAAGCGGTTCTTCGGCCACGTCAGGGGCAAATGCCCACAGCCTGATTGATCAGGGGACCGTCTGGGGTGCCGGGCTTGTCTCCCACGGGGCTCTGCCACGCGCGGGGCCGCAGCCTGAGTCGGTGAGCAGAAGGTCCTGCAGGACTCGGATGTCGCCGGTGGCGACTTGGGGCTTGTGGTGATTGTCCCTGGGTGGCCGGCGCCGGTCACCCATGGCACCGTCCGGCTCGTCGGTCCGGCCCGCGCAGGCGACCCGGTTTGACCCTCACCCTGGAGCCACCGACCCGCAGCGCGCGTGGCGGCAAGCAGGCCCAAGTCACCGCCTTCGCACGATGAACAGCACCAACGCAATGATGGCGAGAACCAGCACGATCGTGATCAGCAGACCTTGGGACATCGGAGCACCTCCTCACCCCACTCCCCTCGCGGTTGGACGGCGGAGGCGCCGTCGGCCCGTTCCCGATCACCCGGAAAGCCCGTGATCATGTATCCGAAACGGCGAACGATGCCCAGCCGACAGATCCCCGGCGGCCCGGGGCTCCATGCGGCAGACCTACTTCCGGTGCAGCGCGTCCTTGGCCTTGTCGACTGTCTCTTCGACCTTGTCCTTGGTCTTGTCGACTGTCTCTTCGACCTTGTCCTTGGCGTCGTCGATCTTCTCCTCGGCCTCCCCAGTGCGCCGATCCGTCTTGCCTTCGGATTCGAGGTCCTTGTCGCCCGTGAGGATTCCCGCGGCCTCCTTGGCGTGGCCCTTCACCTGATCAGACTTCGCACCCATCGTGCGCACCACCCTTCCTCGTCGCGCACCACCCAATCTCGTGCACGCATCGCGGGCCGTGCCAGAGGCCATAGGCCCCAAGCCCCCTCATACCCACCCCGACGAACCCACCGGACCCGGGCCGGCTCAGCCAAGGGATTGACCCCGTTTCGTGGTCTGGCCGGGCGCGCAATGGCGCCTCCGCCGGTTGTACACGGTCTCCATCCAGGAGCTGACCGCGCTTGACCTTGGTCAGTTCTGGTTGGGGAGCATGTCGCTGACCGCCTGGGTCGCCACCTTGGCACCGACGGCTGCCCTCGTGACCGGGTCGAGCTCGACGAGCTGGGTCTCCATCCCTGCAACGGCGTCGTTCACGGTCTGGTTCTTCTCGCGGGCCTTCAACGCCGCCCAAGCCCCGCCCACGGCTGCTGCCGCAAGCGCCGTGACTGCCAGTACTGCCTTGGATCTGCCCATCACATCACCTCGGGTCGTGATCACGCCCTGACCCCCAACGGTACGTCCGGGGCGACCCGCGATGATCCGGATGGAGTGACCGGCGTCATCGGCTCTGACTCGTTCGGTATCGACGGCGCCCGGCCGAACCGCTCAGTGCGACCGAGCCCTGCACGTCACAGGCCGCCCGAGGGCGGCGAGCGCGAGGCACTCGGCCGCCGGCAGGACCCACTCGCCCACGGCAGGGCCACCAGCAGTGGCCTCGGCCGGCGATCGCGTGGCCGGTTCGTCCGAGGAGCACGACGACGCCCAGGATGATCACGAAGTCTCCCTCGGGTTTCGGGTGTTGTGCTTCGCGCGGCTGCGCCCCGGGTCGGCGTCACTGATGGTCAGGTTGACGCCCAGGAGGACGCATCCCCGCGCCTTGCCGATCACAGTCTGGGCGACCACCAGGTCGCACCGAAAAGCCGGATCGACCCGCTCATGATCGGCACGTCGGTGCGGCTAGGGCACGGGGATGGAGCAATCGGCCGTGAGGCGCCGACGGCGGTGAGGTTGAACGGCTTGTCGTGAACTCCGTTTTACCAGCGCTGACGACCGCCGGCACTTCGCGTGCAGCCTGCACGGCACGCGACCGTCGGTCTCGCGCACGGTCGGTGTGCCGGCCCGGTGCGGATATGACTGCGACGGGCTCTACTCGGGTTGGAACACGGCGATCGTGTTGCCGTCGGGGTCCTTGAACCAGGCGGACCGGCCGATGCCGGGTGAGGTGACGACGTGGTCGATCGTCTTGAACGTTGCCGTGTCGTACTCGTCGAACTCGATGCCGTGCGCAGCCAGTGCCGCAACGTCGTTGTCGATGTCGGTGGACCAGAAACGAACCTGGGTGTGGTCGGCCTTGTTGCCGCTGCCGCGTCCGTAGACCACCAGCGTCGTGCCATCGCCGCCCTCGAAGAGCAGGTGATTCTTGATGGTCTGCGGTGAGAGGGTGAGTCCGACCTTGGTCTCGTAGAAGTGCTGACTGCGCTCCAGGTCAGTCGAGACGAGGACCGCCGAGATCCGGTTGTTGGCGAGCATGTCAGTTCCCTTCGCCGCTAGGGCAGAACGGTGGAGACGTCGACCTCGGTCTCCTGCGGAGGGGTCGGGAAACCACCCGGGATCCCGGCTTGCATGCGGGGCAGGAGGATCTCGTCGCGGAAGCGCTCCCAGCCCTGCTTGGAGTCGTGGACAGCCACGATGGTCCAGCCACCGGGGGATGCGCCGGCCGCGTGGAAGATCTGGCCCGCGGGGAGCCCGTTCGGCGGGTGAACGGCTGCGATGGATGCTTCGTAGTTCTCCTGTGTGCCACCAGGGAAGTGGTGGATGATCCCGAACGCCATGGTGAGCTCCTCAGCCTGTTCGATTGGTATTTTCGTACGAAAGGAAATATACTCGGCCGCATGGCCGAGTCAAGACCTCAGCACGAGTTCCTCGACCCCGAGGAGTGGGAGTCGTGGGGGGCGTTGATGCTGCTGCACCGCTCGGTACTGCGGGAGCTGGACGCCGAGCTCAGCCGGGGTCCCGGTATGGCGGTGTCGGAGTTCGACGTGCTGATCACACTGTTCAACGCGCCCGACCGGCGGCTGCGCATGTCTCAGCTCGCGGATCGGGTGCTCCTCAGCCCGGCAGGCACGACGCATCTCGTGACCCGTCTGGAGCGCGACCGCCTGGTTCGCCGCGAGGTCGACCCTGCCGACGGACGCAAGTGGTTCGCGGTGCTCACCGACGTCGGCGACCACGCGTTGGCAGCCGCAAGGCCTATCCACAACGACGTACTGCGACGGACTCTCCTCGCTGCCACGTCGCCGACCGACCGCCGAACGCTACGCCGGCTGTGGCATCGCCTGTCCGAACGGAAGGCGAACCCACTCAGCTCCCGCGAATGAGTCCCTCACCGACACACTCGGGCCCTGGGCCGCGCTGGAGCCCGAGCGACCGTGCAAGCGTGCGTAGACGCGTGGAACCACACGTCAGCATTCGGCGCAGAATCGCCGTTCGCGAGTGGCTCTCTGACGCCAGCGCGCTCGCTGCGCTCTCGGTCACCCTGACCGACGACGCGTGGCGGGTGCGGGAGATGGGCGCCAAGTTGGTGTCCCGACACCTCGTGGCCGACCTGCCCCCCAGGTGTCCCAGCGGACCTCGCGACCCGGTGCCGCGAGTATCCGCCGCCGCGTCACGGGCGGTCATACGCATCACCCAAAGCGATCTGTGAGGCCACGCCGCACCAGCCCGAACTGGACTGCAGGCAGGTCGGTCCCTTCTCCCTGTGCGGGCCAACCAAGCAAGGCCTGCTCCTACCCGAGGATCGAGGGCGCGCAGGGTTACCGGGACCCTGTCCGATCCGCCCGCGAATGCCGGAACACCCCGCCCTGCAACGGCAGGGCACTTCCAGGGCGTTCTGTCGGCCGCATGTCCGTGGCGACTACGCCCCTCGATCTCGAGTCTGGCGGTCGGTGTGGCTCCTGCCTGTGGATCGGTGGTGACCTCAGGGTGCGACCCGTCCGAAGGGGTTTCGAGGGTCGGCCGGTGGACACGTGTATCGGGTCAGTGTTCGGTCGGCTGCGGCTCGGGCAGGGGGCTGGCGCTGCTGAAGCGGGCGGCGCGGCGCCGCAGGTGGTGCCGCGGGCTGTAGGGGTGGCTCGGGGGTGGCACGGCAGGTTCGGCGCCGTAGAAGAGTCGTTTGCCGGCCTCGACCAGGACCATGTAGCAGATGACCAGGCCGACGAGTGCCGCGAAGAACCCGGCGGGTAGGGGCTGGAAGCCGAGGGTGGGCCCGAGCGGCGAGGCGGGGAGGATCGCCCCGACGGTCACGACGCTCAAGGCGGCGAGGGTCAGCGGCAGGCTGGGGTGGCTGCGGAAGAACGGAACGCGTCGGGTGCGGATCGCGAAGATGATCAGCGTCTGGGTGGCCAGGGACTCCACGAACCAGCCGGAGCGGAACTGCGCCGGCCCGGAGTGGAAGACCCAGAGCATGATCGCGAAGGTGGCGAAGTCGAACACCGAGCTGAGCGGCCCGAAGAAGATCATGAAATGTCGGATAAACGTCAGGTCCCAGTGTGACGGGCGGCGCAGCTGTTCCTCGTCGACGTTGTCGGTGGGGATGGCCAGCTGGCTGGTGTCGTACAGCAGGTTGTTGAGCAGGATCTGCGACGGCAGCATCGGCAGGAAGGACAAGAACAGTGAAGCCCCGGCGGCGGAGAACATGTTTCCGAAGTTGCTGGAGGTGCCCATCAGGACGTACTTGATGGTGTTCGCGAAGATCCTTCGGCCTTCGGCGACACCGTCGGCGAGGACGTCCAGGTCCTTGTCCAGCAGGATCACGTCGGCGGCGTCCTTGGCGACGTCGGTGCCCGAGTCAACCGAGATCCCGACGTCCGCGGCGTGCAGGGCGAGCGCGTCGTTGACCCCGTCGCCGAGGAATGCGACCCCACCACCGCTGAGCCGTTGGACACGCACGATCCGGGCCTTGTGCTGGGGGCTGACCCGGGCGAACACCGTGGTGGTGGGGATCGCTGTGGCCAGCTGGGTGTCGTCGAGGCGGTCCACGTCGGTCCCCGTCAGTGCCCCGGCGACGTTCAGACCCAGGTCGCGGCACACCTTGACCGCGACGGCGGGGTTGTCGCCGGTGACGACCTTCACGGTGATGCCGAGGCTGTCCAGCCGGCGCAACGCCTCGGCCGCGTCCAGCTTCGGTGGGTCGCGGAACACCAGCAGCCCGGCCAGGTGCAGGTCACGCTCGTCGGCGACCACCGGCGGACGTGGACCCTCAGCCGGGCCAACGGCCACCGCAACGACACGGTTGCCCGCGGCGAACTCGGCGTCCAGCGCCTGTCGAGCCCCGGCCGGGACGTCGACACAGCGCCCCAGGACGGTCTCGGGTGCCCCCTTGGTGACCAGGATCAGCCCGCCACCGGGGTCGCGGACGACGACGGAGACCATCCGGCGTTCGTGGTCGAAGGGCAGCACCCCAAGCGGGGCGTAGTCGTCGAGACCGGCGCGCTCGTTCGCGGCGGCTGGGGAGTCCCACAGAGCCTGGTCGAGGGGGTTCCCGCCGCCGGCGGCCCCATTCTCGGCGGTGCTCTCGGTGCACAACAACCCCCAGCGCAACACGCGATCGGGCGTGAGCTCGCCGGCCGGGACGGCCCGCATGAAGTCGATCCGGCCCTGGGTCAGCGTCCCGGTCTTGTCGGTGAACAAAACGTCCACGTCGCCGAGGTCCTCGATGCAGACCAGACGCTTCACCAAAACCTTGCGGCGGCTCATCCGCCGCGACCCGGCGGCCAGACTGGTAGACACCACCGCAGGCAGCAGCTGCGGGGTGATCCCCACCGCGATCGCGAGGGAGAACAGCAACGCGTCGATGACCGGCTTGTGCAGGGCCACGTTGATCACGAAGATCGACGTGGTGAGCGCGCCCGCGACATACACCAGCAGCATCGAGAACCTGCGCAGCCCGACCTGGAACTCGGTGTCCAGCGGGTGGGTGCTCAGCCCGGCGGCGATGCTGCCGAACCCGGTGCGTGCGCCGATGGCCACCACGACGCCACGGGCGCTGCCCGCATGAACGACGGTGCCCATCAGCGCGCACCCGGACAGGTCGGCCAGTGCCGTCCCGGCCGGGACCGCAAGCGTGGTCTTCTCCACCGGCAGCGACTCTCCGGTCAAGACGGACTCGTCGCACTCCAGGCCGGCGACATCTAACAGGCGGAGGTCGGCCGGAACGATGTCACCCAGCCGCAGCTCCACCAGGTCACCGGGGACCAGCGCCGTCACGTCCACCGTGGCGGACTGGCCGTCGCGGATCACCACCGTCTGGTCCCGGATCTGGGAGTGCAGCGCCTCAGCCGCCCTCTCCGCCCGGTACTCGTTGACGAAACCGAGCCCGACCGACGCGCCAACGATCACTCCGATGATCTTGGCATCGGTGCCCTCGCCGACGAAGGCAGACACCGCCGCGGCCGCGATCAGCAGCCCCAGGAGCGGGGAACGCAACTGATGCCACAGCACCGACAGCGCCCGAGCCCGGTGGGAGGCCACCGCGTTGGGACCCCACTGCGCCTGCCGGCGAGTCACCTGTTCGATCGACAAACCGGTCGGACCCACGTCGAGCTGACGCAAGACCTCGGCCGTGGAAAGGACGCCGGCCGTCGTGACTGCAATCTGGTCGGTGAGTCGCGGGAGCCCATCTGCGGGACTCACGCCGGCCGGCTACCCGCGCACCCGGCTCGTGCGCTCACGGCCCTGCCTTCCGATCCGGCCATCTCACCCGCCATAACTCCCGTTCACGTCGCTCGGGACAAGAACACCGTAGAGCGAAGACCCGCCCGGATCCGGTGACCGTCGACGAAAGCATGGTGGATGGGATGCGGCCCCGATCCGTAGGACCAAGAGACCCGGCCAACCAAGACCCCTTCGGAATCTCCGCCCCAACACCAACGGACGAGCCGACCCCCAACGGCCCTGAGTATGGAACCAAGGACAGAAGGCATTTCAGCTGCCTGAACGAGCAGCTGAAATGCGCCCTGCACTTCGGGGCCGAGGACGCAACCGGCCCGTCTTGTCCCGTCCGAGTCACCGAGGAGTCCGGGACCGTTGGATGTCCCGGATGCCTCAAGGTCGGGCCAGGCCAACCGCTTTCGTGGACCGAGCGGATCGTCTCGTCGCCGACCAGATCGACGGTTCAGTCAGTAGCTGAGCCTCCCCGTGAAGGTCAACTGCACGACGAATGGCGGCGCTGGGCCCAGGAACACCGTGTGGTCCTGCCACAGAGAGCCGGTTGCGTGCGCGAAGCGCCCAGTCCCGCCCGTGATGGTCAACCAGCCAGTGACTCTGACGGTCCCGTCAACAAACGCTAGGTCGTTGGTGTAGCTGCCGTAGATCTCGTCACCGTTAGCCGCTGTGAGCGTCATGAGTCCCTGCGTCGACTGGGTTGGGGTCGGGCAGTGGCTGGCCGACATCGTGAAGCGGCCGAGATGCGTTGCCTGGCCGGTGCCGGTGATGACCTCCGTCACCGGGCCGAGATATGAGACGCAGCCTCGCGGGTTGTTGGGGTCGAAGGTCACTTGACCCGAACCCGTGGCGCGGAACGGACGATCGGTGCCGCCAGCCGCTCCCAGGGCGGACGTCGCACCTGTCATGAGGAGAAGCAATGCCGCGGTGGTTACGGCGAAGAGTCGTCTGAACATGTCAGCCTCCCGCATGGGGGGTAGGAACCATCCCGCTGCCCCCCTCGATCAACAGGTCGTAGACACTTTCGGTCTCGCGCTACCCCTGAGGGCCGGGTCAGAGACGAAGGTCCAAGACAGCGCGAGCCGGGGTGCTAGTCACACCCGCATGCGATGTCCGGTGATGTCAGGCGTGCGCCCAGAAATGCGGGATGACCCGCGCATGATCGGCGCCTCGGTGGCGTTGTCGGACGGGGCCCCGGGAGTTGGTTATTGCCAGCGGAAGAAGCGGGCGGACAGGGCGGTGGCGATGATGAGGATGGCGCTGAGCACGGCGACGTCGAGACGAAGGCTGGCCCAGGGCGCGTC
>DATCDE010000229.1 GCA_036510875.1 Actinomycetes bacterium | reverse complement strand
AGCGGCCGGGCATGTACATCGGCTCCACCGGCGAGCGCGGCCTGCACCACCTGGTCTACGAGGTGGTCGACAACTCGGTCGACGAGGCGCTGGCCGGGTACTGCGACACGATCGACGTCACCTTGCTGGCCGACGGCGGCGTCCGGGTGGTCGACAACGGCCGGGGCATCCCGGTGGCCGAGCACCCGGTCGAGAAGCGCCCCACCGTCGAGATCGTGTTGACCGTGCTGCACGCCGGCGGCAAGTTCGGCGGCGAGGGCTACGCGGTCTCTGGCGGCCTGCACGGGGTCGGCGTCTCGGTCGTCAACGCGCTGTCCACCCGCCTCGACGTCGACATCCAGCGCGACGGCGGCCGTTGGACCCAGTCCTACCTGCACGCCGTGCCGACCACGCCACCGGTGCGCGAGGGCGACAGCGACGCGACCGGCACGACCGTGACGTTCTGGGCCGACCCGACCATCTTCGAGACCACCGACTACGACTTCGAGACCCTGGCCCGGCGCTTGCAGGAGATGGG
The DNA here is from genome assembly GCA_036510875.1 of Actinomycetes bacterium. NCBI lineage: Bacteria > Bacillati > Actinomycetota > Actinomycetes > Actinomycetes bacterium. The sequence goes on along the minus strand of DATCDE010000229.1, from coordinate 4,933 downwards.
GTTCCTCAACAAGGGCCTGACCATCACGCTCACCGACGAGCGGCCCGGCCACGAGGACACCGGCGAGCAGGCCCTGCAGGACATCCGCCGCGTGGTCTACCACTACGACGGCGGCATCAGTGACTTCGTCCGCCACCTCAACGCGAAGAAGGGCGAGTCGCACAAGACCGTCATCGACTTCAGCTCCGAGGACACCACGGCCGGCCTCTCCCTCGAGGTCGCCATGCAGTGGAACGCCGGCTTCTCCGAGTCGGTGTACACCTTCGCCAACACGATCGCAACCATCGAGGGCGGCACGCACGAGGAGGGGTTCCGGGCGGCGCTGACCACGCTGGTCAACAAGTTCGCCCGCGAGTGGGGCGTTCTGAAGGAGAAGGAGGCCAACCTCTCCGGCGAGGACGTCCGGGAGGGGCTCACCGCGATCGTCTCGATCAAGCTGCGCGAGCCGCAGTTCGAGGGGCAGACCAAGACCAAGCTGGGCAACACCGAGGCGAAGAGCTTCGTGCAGCGGGTGGTCAACGACCAGCTCGGCAGCTGGTTCGAGCAGAACCCGGCCGAGGGCAAGGAGATTGCTCGCAAGGCGGTCTCCGCGGCGTCCGCCCGGATGGCCGCGCGCAAGGCCCGTGACCTGGCTCGCGGCCGCAAGGGGCTGCTCGAGTCCGGGGGGCTGCCCGGCAAGCTCTCCGACTGCCAGTCGACCAACCCCGAGGAGTGCGAGCTCTACATCGTCGAGGGTGACTCCGCCGGCGGCTCGGCCAAGGGCGGCCGCGACTCGCGGTTCCAGGCCATCCTGCCGATCCGCGGGAAGATCCTGAACGTCGAGAAGGCCCGCATCGACAAGGTGCTGCAGAACAACGAGGTGCAGGCGCTGATCACCGCGCTCGGCACCGGGGTGCACGACGACTTCGACATCGCCAAGCTGCGCTATCACAAGATCGTTCTGATGGCCGACGCCGACGTCGACGGCCAGCACATTCGGACCCTGCTGCTCACCCTGCTGTTCCGGTTCATGCGTCCGCTCGTCGAGGCCGGCCACGTGTACCTGGCTCAGCCGCCGCTGTACAAGCTCAAGTGGCCGGGCGGCAAGTCCACGGTGCAGTACGCCTACTCCGACCGTGAGCGCGACGGACTGCTGCAGGTCGGAGCGGAGGCCGGCCGCAAGCTGCCCAAGGAGGACGGCATCCAGCGGTTCAAGGGCCTCGGTGAGATGCCGGCCAACGAGCTGTGGGAGACCACCATGGACCCCGACCGCCGGGTGCTGCTCCAGGTGACCCTGGACGACGCCGCGCAGGCCGACGAGCTGTTCAGCGTGCTCATGGGCGAGGACGTGGAAGCCCGCCGGCACTTCATCCAGCGCAACGCCAAGGACGTCCGCTTCCTCGACATCTGACCCGTACGCCGCACCGCACGCCGAACGACGGAAGGACCCGCACCCCGTGACCGAGACGCAGCTGCCGCCCGAGGGCGGCCGGATCGAGCCCATCGAGCTCGGTTCGGAGATGAGCCGCTCCTACCTCGACTACGCCATGAGCGTGATCGTGGGCCGGGCGCTGCCCGACGTCCGCGACGGGCTCAAGCCGGTGCACCGTCGGGTGCTCTTCGCGATGTACGACGGCGGCTACCGGCCGGACCGCGGGTACTCCAAGTGCGCCCGCGTGGTCGGCGCGGTCATGGGTGACTACCACCCGCACGGCGACGCCTCGATCTACGACGCCCTCGTGCGGCTGGCCCAGCCGTGGTCGCTGCGCTACCCGCTCGTCGACGGCAACGGCAACTTCGGTTCGCCGGGCAACGACCCGCCCGCGGCCATGCGGTACACCGAGGCTCGGCTGGACCCGCTGGCCATGGAGATGATGCGCGACATCGACCAGGAGACGGTCGATCTCACGCCGAACTACGACGGCCGGCAGATGGAGCCGCTCGTCCTGCCCAGCCGGTTCCCGAACCTGCTGGTCAACGGCTCGGCCGGCATCGCCGTCGGCATGGCCACGAACATCCCGCCGCACAACCTGCGGGAGGTCGCCTCCGGCGTCCAGTGGCTGCTCGACCACCCCACCGCCACGTCCGAGGAGCTGCTCGAAGCCATGCTCGAGCGGGTCAAGGGCCCGGACTTCCCCACCCGCGGTCTGATCGTCGGCCGTCGCGGCATCGAGGACGCCTACCGCACCGGCCGCGGCTCGATCGTCATGCGGGCCGTCGTCGAGGTCGAGGAGATCAACAACCGCACCTGCCTGGTCGTGTCCGAGCTGCCCTACCAGGTCAACCCGGACAACCTCGCGCTGAAGATCGCCGACCTGGTCAAGGACGGCCGGATCGGCGGCATCGCCGACGTCCGCGACGAGGGCAACGAGCGGCGCGGCCAGCGACTCGTCATCGTGCTCAAGCGCGACGCCGTCGCCAAGGTGGTGCTGAACAACCTCTACAAGCACACCCAGCTGCAGGAGACCTTCGGCGCGAACATGCTCGCGCTGGTCGACGGCGTGCCGCGCACGCTGCGGCTGGACGAGTTCGTCCGGCACTACGTGACCCACCAGCTCGACGTCATCCGGCGCCGCACCGCGTACCGGCTGCGCAAGGCCGAGGAGCGGGCGCACATCCTGCGGGCCTTGGTCAAGGCGCTCGACCAGATGGACGCCGTCATCGCGCTCATCCGCAACTCGCCCAGCGCCGAGGAGGCGCTGGGCGGCCTGATGGGCCTGCTGGACATCGACGAGGTGCAGGCCAGGGCGATCCTGGACATGCAGCTGCGCCGGCTGGCCGCCCTCGAGCGGCAGAAGATCATCGACGACCTGGCCGACATCGAGGCCGAGATCGCCGAGCTGACCGCGATCCTGGCCAGCGACGAGCGCCAGCGGGGCATCGTCAGCGAGGAGCTCGCCGGAGTCGTCGAGCGGTTCGGCGACGAGCGGCGCACCCAGATCGTGGCCGCCGAGGGCGAGATGTCCATGGAGGACCTCATCGCCCAGGAGGACGTCGTCGTCACCTTGACCCACGACGGCTACGCCAAACGCACCAAGTCCGACCTCTACCGGTCCCAGCACCGGGGTGGCCGGGGTGTGCGGGGCGCCCAGCTGCGCGAGGACGACCTGGTCGAGCACCTGTTCGTCACCACGACCCACCACTGGATCCTGTTCTTCACCACCATCGGCCGGGTGTACCGGATCAAAGCGTACGAGCTGCCGGAGGCCGGTCGGGACGGTCGTGGCCAGCACGTGGCGAACCTGCTGGCCCTGCAGCCGGAGGAGCGGGTCGCCCAGGTGCTCGCGCTGCGCGACTACGAGGCGGCGCCGTACCTGGTGCTCGTGACCCGGTTCGGCACGGTGAAGAAGACCCCGCTGGGCGACTACGACTCCAACCGGATGGGCGGCGTGGTCGCGATCAACCTGCGCGAGGGCGACGAGGTCATCGCGGCCCGGCTGGTCGATCCGGGCGACGATCTGCTGCTGGTCAGCCGGCACGGCCAGTCGGCCCGGTTCCACGCCGACGACGAGACGCTGCGGCCGATGGCCAGGGCCACCTACGGCGTGCGGGGCATGGCGTTCCGGGGCGGCGACGAGCTGCTGGCCATGGACGTCGTCCGGGAGGGCACCTACGTCCTCACCGTGACCGACGGCGGCTACGCCAAGCGCACCCGGGTGGAGGAGTGGCAGCCCAAGGGCCGCGGCATCCTGGGGGTCACGGCGATGCGGCTGGTCGACGCCAGGGGCAGCCTGGTCGGCGCGCTGGTGGTCGACGACGACGACGAGGTCTTCGCGATCAAGGCCAGCGGCGAGGTCATCCGGACGCCGACCTCACAGATCAGCGTGACCGGGCGTGTCACCATGGGCGTGACCTTGACGTCGGTCGGCACGGGCGACAGCGTGGTTGCGGTGGCCCGTAACGCCGAGACTGTCGTCGACGACGAGGCTGACGACGAGGCTGACGACGAGGCTGAGGACGTGCCGGCGCCGGGCGTCGGCCCGCAGGAGGAGAGCAGCCAGTGACGGTAGGGCCCACCCAGGTCGACCAGGGGCAGGTGATCGAGGGCGTGCGCCCCGGCGCCATCGCCGCGGTGCCGGCCGTGCGACGGGTCCGGGTCGCGGTGACCCGGGTCGACCCGTGGACCGTGATGAAGCTCGCGCTGGTGCTGTCCGTCGCCTTGGCGGTGGTCCTTGTGGTGGCGGTCAGCGTGCTGTGGTGGGTGCTGAACTCGGCCGGGGTGTTCAGCTCGGTGTCCAACACCGTGACCGAGCTGACGGGGCAGACCAGCACGTTCCGGCTCACCGAGTTCCTCGCCTACGGCCGGGTGCTGCGGGTGGCGCTGATCGTCTCGCTCATCGACGTCGTGCTGCTGACCGCGCTGGCCACCTTGACCGCGTTCCTGTTCAACCTCTCGGCCGGGATCGTCGGCGGGCTCGAGGTCACCCTCACCGAGGGGGGCTGAGCGGTTTGGGAGCCGCTTCGGCGCTGCTGTAACCTGACGCGGCACAAGTTGCGGGCCTATAGCTCAGACGGTTAGAGCGCTTCCCTGATAAGGAAGAGGTCGGAGGTTCAAGTCCTCCTAGGCCCACGGTTTCCTTGCGGTTCGACGGTCGACCGCAACTGGCGGGAGGTTCTGGCGTGAAGAAGGTGCTCGTCCTCGCGGCAGCTGCAGCAGCAGGCTTCGCCGTTTGGCGGAAGATCCAGAACGACAAGCTCGAGCAGGACCTGTGGACCGAGGCGACGAACGACGCGGCCGACTTGCGGTAGGGCGCTTCGCACCCGCCGCTCGGGGGCGTAGCTCAACTGGCAGAGCACTGCCTTTGCAAGGCAGGGGTTAGGGGTTCGAGTCCCCTCGTCTCCACCGAACCATCGGTCAGTCGTCGCTGAGGGTCTCGGCCGCGTCCGCGGCGTCCCCGGTACTGGCGGGCGTTGTGAGGTCGATCCGGTCCGGGCTGCCCGAGTCGGGCCGGTA
>DATCDE010000228.1 GCA_036510875.1 Actinomycetes bacterium | reverse complement strand
CGCGGGCGGCCTCGGAGAAGCACTCGCTGGCGTAGCGGCACCGGGCGGCGCCCAGGCACTCGTGACCGGTGGCGGACAGCGACCGCCAAGCCCGCTCCAGCGGCGCCGGCACCAGCTCGTCGCGGTCACCGGTCTCGGTGTCGTCCGCCCAGGCCCGGATCCGGCGGACGTCGCGGCCCAGCGGCGTGGTCGGGGCGGGCGAGAACAGCATGGCGTCGTCGTCCTCGGCTGGGCCCTCGTTCAGCCGGTGCAGGCACAGGTAGTGGTGCCGACCCTTGAGGATCGCGAACTGCGGGCCCCGCTCGAGCAGCGGCTCGAGGGCGTCGACCACGCGCGGCAGGTCACGCTCGACCAGCTGGCGCTGCAGTGCGATGGTCGCCGTGGCGACGATGACCGGATGCTCGCTGGCCGCGCTGTGCAAAACGGCGGGGACCAGGTAGGCCAGGCTCTTGCCGGTCCCGGTGCCGGCCTGGACGAGCAGGTGCTCGTGCGTGTCGATCGCGGCGGCGACGGCCTCGGCCATCCGCTGCTGCCCCGCGCGTGACTGGCCGCCGACCGCGTGGACGGCGGCGTCCAGGGCGCTGGCCAGGTCCACCACGCCATCCATTGTCCGGCACGGTCACCGCCCGTCCGGCGGCGGTCAGCGTCCCGGTGCGCGAAGGGCGCCGAACTTCGACGGTGCTGGCAGAAGGGCCCCTTCATGCGCAGCGGCGGCGGCGAGGGAGGCGGTGAGGTACTCGGTCAGCTCGGCGGCCGACATCGGCCGGGCGAACAGGTAGCCCTGGCCGCGGTCGCAGCCCATGGCCAGCAGGGCGGCCCGCTGCTCCGCGGTCTCGATGCCCTCGGCTACCGTGGTCAGCCGCAGCGCCGCGCCGAGCCGGACGATCGTGCGGGCGACCTCGGCCTCCTCCGACCCCCGTCGTCCGACCGACTCCACGAACGAGCGGTCGATCTTGAGCACGTCGACCGGGACCCGGGACAGGTACGACAGCGACGAGTAGCCGGTGCCGAAGTCGTCCAGCGCCAGGCCCACTCCCATGGTCCGCAGCTGGCGCAGCAGGCTGAGCGCCTCGTCGGTGCGCTCGAGCAGCACCGACTCGGTCACCTCGAGGGTCAGCGCGTCCGCGGTCAGCCCACTCTCGGCGAGCGCGGCCTGGACGACGCGTGGCCAGCCCGGCAGCAGCTGGCGCACCGACACGTTCACCCCGACGTGGAACGACTGACCCGGGGGCGCGAACCGTTGCCACTCCACCGCGTTGCGGCAGGCCTCCCCGAGGATCCAGGTGCCCAGCTCGTGCACGACGCCGGTCTCCTCGGCCAGACCGATGAAGTCGCCCGGAGAGACCATGCCCCTGGTCGGGTGGTTCCACCGGACCAGCGCCTCGGCCCCCACCGCCAGCCCGGTGTCCAGGTCGACCACCGGCTGGAACAGCACGACCAGCTCCCCGCCGGTCACCGCCGCCCGCAGCTCGGACTCGACCCGCACTCGGGCCAGCAAGGCGTCGTGCATCTCCTCCTCGAAGCGCACGAACATGGTTCGCTCGGCGGACTTCGCCTTGTACATGGCCAGGTCCGCGTTGCGCAGCAGCTGGTCGGCCGTCTCGTCACCGCGGTCGTTCACGGCCAGCCCGGTGGACGCGCCGAGGGTGAGGGTCCGCCCGTCCAGCTGGAACGGGCTGCCCAGCTGCCGCCAGATCCGCCGGGCCACCCAGGCGGCGTGGTGCTCGACGTCCTTGTCCTGCAGCAGCACCCCGAACTCGTCGCCGCCGAGGCGGGCCACCAGGTCCCCGGTACGCACGCAGCCGGACAGCCGGCGGCCGACCAGCTCGAGCAGCCGGTCACCGCTGGCGTGGCCCTGGGTGTCGTTGACCGACTTGAACCCGTCCAGGTCGACGAACAGGACGGCGACCCGGCCAGCCCCGGCACCCTCGAGCGCCCGCCGCACGTGGTCGCTGAACAGGGTGCGGTTGGCCAGCCCGGTCAGCGGGTCGGTGTAGGCCTGCGCGGTCAGCTGGTCGGCCAGCCGACGGTGCTCGCTGATGTCCCGCATGGTCAGCACCAGGCCGTGGATGTCGTCGTCCTCGAGCAGCGAAGTGGCGGTCACGTCGGTCAGCACCCACCGCTCGTCGCGGTGCCAGACCGGCAGCTCCAGGTCGTGGCTGACACCGGGCTGGTTGATGCAGGCGACGAGGGCGCCGGCCAGCAGCTCCTCACCGTCCGGGGTGAGCAGCCGCCCGAACGGCAGCCCGACCAGCCGCTCCGGGTCGTAGCCGAGGATCCGGCGGCCGGACGGCGTCATGTACCGGATCGTGCCGTCGGCGTCCAGCACGGTGACGACGTCGGAGCCGTGCTGGACGAGCGCGCGGAACCACTTCTCCCTGGTGCCCAACACGAGAGTGCGCTCCTCGACCCTGGCCTGCAGGGTGCGGGCGACGCGCAGCGCATCCAGCCGGGTGAGGATCGCGCCGACGAGCAGCAGGACGAGCGTCGCCAGCCCGAAGGCCTTGCCGATGCTCGACAGCTGGATCGCCCGCAGCGCGTCGAGCAGCACCATGACGCCGCCGAGCGCCAGCGGCAGCAGCGGGACCAGGACGGCGACGCGCTCGCGCCGGCGGGCGTCCACCGGGCGTTCGGCGACGCGGGCCGGCCGGCTGGCGCCAACGGTGACCAGGGCCGAGCCGATGACGATGACGCCGAGGCCGGCGACCTCGACCCGACGGTAATGCTCAGCCACGGCGAGGTCCGCCAGGACGAGCCCGAGGACGCCCGCGAGCAGTCCACCGGCCACTGGTCCGATGGTCGGGAACGGCAGGCCCCCGGGCAGCTGGGCCCTGGCCAGCACGTAGACCGCGGCCGTCGCGACGGCCGCCGCGCCGATGGCGGTGGTGCCTTCGACCGCCTGCCGGACCGGTTGGCTGTCCGGCAGCACGGCCGGCAGCACCAGCTCCCAGGTCAAGAAGGTGAAGGCCAGCGCGGCCACGGCGGCGTCGCTGGCCCGCTGCACCCGGCGGAACCGGTCAGCCGGCGGGTGCGGCAGCGCCAGCAGCCCGACGACGGCGAGCGGGGCGGCGACCAGGTGGAGCAGCTCGGGCAGCAGCGCGGGGATCCCGCCGAGCGAGCCGGGCTGCGCCACCTGGGCGGCCTGCAGCACGATGGCCACCGCGAGCACGATCCACGGCGCGCGAGAGCCCGGAGGCTCTCGCCAGCCACGCAGCGCGCACGCTGCGGCGGCCGTCGCCCCCGCCATCACCACCATCAGTGCTGGCACCCAGGCCATGCTGGCGGATCGACCCGGCGGGCCCAGCGGTGTAGCGCCGCGGGTCAGCGGGCCAGCCAGGACCCACTGATTCACCCGTTCGGCCCACCGGGCGAGGGTCAGGAGGAGGGGTAGCGGGCGAGCTCGGCGGCCAGCGCCGGGTCGACCCGCGCGACCAGCCTGGTCCCGTCGGCCGTGTGCTCCTCGGCCTGCACGCTCCCGTGGGCGTGCACCCTGGAGACCAGGTCGCCCCGGTCGTAGGGCACCAGCACGTCGACATCCACGGCGGGCCGGGGCAGCTCTCGCTCGATCAGGGCGAGCAGCTCGTCCATGCCAGCGCCGGTCCGCGCGGACACCACGACGGCGCCCGGCTCGGCCCGCAGCACCCGGTTCACCACGAACGGGTCGGCGGCGTCCGCCTTGTTCACCACGACCAGCTCGCGCACAGACGACGCGCCGATCTCGCGCAGCACCTCGCGGACGGCGGCCAGCTGGCCCTCGGGGCTCTCGTCTGAGCCGTCGACCACGTGCAGCAGCAGGTCGGCGTCCGCGACCTCCTCCAGGGTCGAGCGGAACGCCTCGACCAGCTGGTGCGGCAGGTGCCGCACGAACCCGACCGTGTCGGTCAGCGTGTACTCCCGGCCGTCGGTGGTGCGGGCCCGGCGCACGGTCGGGTCCAAGGTGGCGAACAGCGCGTCCTCGACGAGCACGCCGGCGCCGGTCACCCGGTTGAGCAGGCTGGACTTCCCCGCGTTGGTGTAGCCGACGATCGCGACGCTGGGCACCCCGTGCCGTCGCCGCTCGGTGCGCTTGGTCTCCCGCGCCGTCCCCATGCCGGTGATCTCGCGGCGCAGCTTGGACATCCGCGCCCGCAGCCGGCGGCGGTCCGTCTCGATCTTGGTCTCGCCGGGGCCGCGACCGCCGATCCCCACGCCGCCGGCCGCCCGGCCACCGACCTGCCGGGACATCGACTCGCCCCAGCCGCGCAGCCGCGGCAGCATGTACTGCATCTGGGCCAGCTCGACCTGGGCCTTGCCCTCGCGGCTCTTGGCGTGCTGGGCGAAGATGTCGAGGATCAGCGCCGTCCGGTCGACGACCTTGACCTTGACCACCTTCTCCAGCTGGATCAGCTGGCCCGGGGTCAGCTCGCCGTCGCAGATCACGGTGTCCGCGCCGGTCGACACGACGACGTCGCGCAGCTCGCGGGCCTTGCCAGAGCCGATGTAGGTGGCGGCGTCCGGCTTGTCGCGGCGCTGGATCAGCGCGTCGAGCACCTCCGACCCCGCGGTCTCGGCCAGCGCGGCCAGCTCGCGCATCGACTGCTCGGCCTGCGCCTGGGTGCCGTCGGTCCACACCCCGACCAGGACGACGCGCTCCAGGCGCAGCTGGCGATACTCGACCTCGGTGACGTCGGCGAGCTCGGTGGAGAGGCCGGCCACCCGGCGCAGGGCCTGCCGGTCGGCCAGGTCGAGCTGATCGCCGTCGAATTCGGTGAAGGTGTCGGTCATCGTGCTTCCAGGGTCGCACGGACCGCTCGCCGATGGCACGTCGATATCGGCCGAGGGGCCCGCAGCCGATGGACGGGCGACCGGCCTGGGCCTACAGTGCGCTGCGTCAGCCCGTGCCGGGACCACGGGCCCTGGCCGCAGGGGGAGCCATGACCGCACCCGACAGCGCGACGTTCCCCTCGATGCCGCCGGCCCCGCGCCGGGGTGCCCGGCGCTACCTCGTCCTCGCCGGGGCGCTGCTCATCGTCGTGGCCGCGGGGGCGATCCTGGTGCCACCGTGGATCTTCCACATCGGTGGCCGCTCCACCCCGGGCATGTCCTGGGACGGCGTCGGAACCGTGCGCGCGACCGACGGGGGGACGTACGTGCTGTCCACCCACCTCGTCGGTGGGCCGCTCGGCGTGACCAGAAGCGGCGGCATGGCCTGTTCCGACCGTGGCTGTGACACCCTGCACGGGACGGCCCGGCTGTGCACGAAGAGCGGAACGACCTACACCTTCCAGCTCCGTGGCGCCGTGCACGCTTGGTGGAGCACGAACGGCGCCGCGACCTCCGTGGACCTGACCAACGGGACGACCGCCCTGCCGGACGGCTGGGTGGTCGCCTTCCACGGCAGCTGGCACGGGCCACAGCTGGTGCTGAGCAGCCCGGACAACTCGTTCACCGAGGTGTTCACCCCGGCGGGAGCGATCCGGACGACCACCTCCACCGCGGACGCCGGCGGCGCGACGGTGACGCTGGACCACGGCTCCGCCACCGAGTTCGCGCGGGAGTGCCGGGCACTCACCTCCGGCCGGACATGACGCGCTGGGCGGACGAGCCGGGATTCCCGGGCGCGCACCACGATCCGGTGCACCACGACGGTCTCGACCATGTGACCGCCCTGCGGCCCGATGACCTCTCCCGTACCTGGCTGCTGGACTTCCACCACCCGCGCGGGGTGGTGCCGCTCGCGATACCCCTCGTGGACGACATCGCGACGGCCAGCCAGCAGGCGGCCCTCGAGCTGGGCCTGGGGCTCGGAAGTGGCTTCGCCTCGCGCCTCGTCGGGCCGCACGTCTACCTGGGCCCGTGCCCCACCCAGTCGGCGGTTGCGGTCGCCCGGCACGCTGCGGAGGCCGAGCTGGACGGCTACCCGGACCGGTTCGCGACCGAGTGGGCCGACTACGTCTCGGAGCTGACCTCGGCCTACGCGGCGCTTGACTCGGTCGACCTGGACGGCATCGACCGCGCGGGGCTGGCCACCTACCTGGCCGCCGCGCAGCGGCTGCACCGTCGGGCCTGGCAGATCCACTTCCACGTGATGTACCGGGTGTTCGCCGTCCAGCACCGATTCCTGGCACAGTGCCGGGAGCTGGGGCTCGGCGACGTCGACGCGGCGGCGCTGGTGCAGGGTGACGACAACGCGATCCTGGCCTCCGACCAGGCGCTGGACGGGCTGGTCACCTCGGCCCGCTCGGCCGGCCTGGACGCCGTGCTGCTGGCTGCCCTGCCGGGCGAGGTCGGCGCGGCACTGCGGGAGCACCCGGGGGCAGCCGGCTGGCTGACCGAGCTCAACGGCGTGCTCGCCCAGCACGGCGACCGGTCGGACGCCCTCGCCGACCTGACCGCGCCCAGCTGGCGGGAGGACCCGGAGATCCCGCTGGGGCTGGTCCGCGCCGCACTGGCCGCGGGGCCGCCCCGGCACCGGGTCCGGGCCGCCGAGCGGCTGGCCGCGGTGCGGACCCGGCTCAGCGCGGCCGCCCGGCCGCGACTGGACGCAGCCCTGGACGTCACGCTGCGGGCCAACGCCGTGTGGTGGAACGAGGAGCACACCGCCTGGATCGACCTGCGGGTGCACCTGCCGGTGCGCCGAGGGGCGCTGGCGCTGGCCGCCGTGGTGGGCACGCCGCAGCCGGACGACGGGCTGCTGCTGTTCCGGCGCGAGCTCACCGACCTGCTGCACGGGTCGGCGCCCTGGTCGTCGCTTGCTGACCGGGTGGCCGAGCGCCGGAGCTACCTCGCCCGGTGGGCCGTGCGGCGTGGTCAGCTGCCGCCGCGACTCGGATCCGCCGGGCCGTGCTCGGACCCGGTCCTGGACGAGATCCTCGGGGCCTCGCAGCCGGCGCGGTCCGGCGTCGGTCCGGTGCTGCACGGACTCGGTGTCTCGGCCGGCGTGGCCAGCGGGCCGGCCCGGGTGGTGCGCACACCCGACCGGCTGACCGACGTCCGGTCCGGCGAGGTGCTCGTCTGCGAGGCGACGTCCCCGAGCTGGACGCCGGTGTTCGAGCGGCTGGCTGGCTGCGTGTGCGACTCCGGCGGGATGCTCACCCACGCGGCGACCATCAGCCGGGAGTACGGGCTGCCCTGCGTGTGCGCGGTGGGCGACGCGACCTCGGTCATCGCGGACGGCGACCTCGTCGAGGTGGACGGCGCGGCCGGCACGGTCCGCCTCCCGAGCAGTTGTCAGGGTGACGACGGATAGGTCGTCGTCACCCTGACAACGAGGAGGGCGAGGAGCGTGGTGACCGCGACGGCGGCCCAGAAGGTGACGTGGTCGCCGCCGACGACACCGGTGAACGAGTAGCTCGCGTCGAGCGCCGCATTTACCACCGCGGCCACCAGGACGCTGCCCCGCGCCGCGCTGACCAGCGCCGACATCAGCACGCTGGTGCCCGTGATGAGCACAAGGAAGCCGACCAGCGGGAGGCCTTCGTCGCTCTCCCCGGGGACGTGCAGCAGCGGCAGGTGCCACAGCCCCCACACCAGGCCGAGCAGCAGGCTGGCCGGCAGCGGCCGCAGCCGCACCGGCAGCCGAGGCAATCCCCGGCTCGGTGGCCAGGTAAGCGGCCAGCCCGGAGCGGACCACCCGGTGGTCGTCCACCAGGAACACCCCGATCGGGTCGGAGGGCGCCGCGCCCTCCCCCTCCTCGGCCGGTGACATGCGCGTCTCCTCAGCGGGCGGGGAAGGCGTGCGCCTTGGCGGCGTCCAGCAGAGCTCGCAGCTCGACCTGCTCGGCGTCGTCGAGCACCGCGTAGGCCGGTTGCACCAGCCGGTCGGTGAGCGCCTCGGCGTCGGCGCGGACCCCGGCCAGACCGCTGACGTCCTCGTACGGCGGGTCCCAGCCGAAGAACACCGCGTTGACCTCGCCGCCGTTGCCCGAGAGCACCGCCTGCCGGGGGGTCAGCCCGGCCGCCAGGACGGCGACCGCGTGCAGCCCGCCGCGGTGCTCACGCAGCACGTGCAGGGCCTGGGCGCACCGCGCGGCCGGGTCGTCGGGCAGCGGCATGGCCCGCCAGCCGGCGAACAGCGGCAGCGCTGAGACGTCGGCCTCGGCCGCGACCGTCCCGGCCAGCTCGGCCAGCCGGGCCGCGCCGGCGAAACCCTCGAGTCGGGCCCGGCCCCACTCGTGGCAGGCCTGCCCGTAGCGGTCGGCCGCCTTGTCGGGTGCGACCGCCGCCCGGCCCGTCGTCCACGCCTCCCGGACGACGTCGACCGGGTAGAAGACGGTCGCGGCCGCCACGACGTCCGGATGGACGTCGCCCAGCACTCCGCACCGGCCCAGGAAGTACGCCGACCACACGTCGGTCAGCCCGTGCTCGGCCGCCGCCGCCTTCGCATAGCGGGAGATCATGAACCCGCCGCCGAGCAGGCTGACCTGGTCCTTGACCGACGCCGCGAACGACTCCCTCATCGATGGGCCTCCCACCACTCGCGACGGATCTCGCCCTCGGCCACCAGCACGGCCGGGCCGGTCATGGCGATGTCGCCGTCCGCACCGACGGTGAGCGTGAGCCGGCCACCGGGGACGTCGACAGTCCAGCGGTCCGAGGGGTCGGCGCCGGGCCGCTGCCGGGCCGCGGCCAGCACGGCGCAGGCACCGGTACCGCAGGAGCGGGTCTCGCCGACGCCGCGCTCGAAGACCCGGAACGCCACCTGCGCCGGGCCCCGCTCGACGACGAACTCGACGTTGACGCCCTCGGGGAAGGCGGCCGCCGGGATCACGGTCGGCGGGTCCAGCAGCCGCCCGGCGTCGTCGAGGTCGTCGACGAACGCGACCGCGTGCGGGTTGCCCACGTCGACGGCCACGGCATCGAAGCTGCGGCCGGCCACGGACACCTCGACGGTGCCCGGGGCCACCACCGCGGGCCCCATGCCCACGGTCACGTCGCCGTCCGGCGGCACGTGCGCCCACTTCACGCCGTCCCGGGTGGCGATCCGCAGCGCACCGCTGGGAGTCAGCCCGGCCGTGACCAGGTAGCGGGCGAACACCCGGGCACCGTTGCCGCACATCTGGGCCAGCGAGCCGTCGGCGTTGCGGTAGTCCATGAAGAAGCGTGCCTCGTCGGCGTACGGGGCGCCGTCCGGGTCCAGCCGGGACGGCACGACGCGCAGCACGCCGTCCGCGCCGATGCCAGCCCGGCGGTCGCACAGCGCAGCGGCCAGGGAGGGCGTCAGCTCGAGACGGCCGTCGAGGTCGGGGAGCAGCACGAAGTCGTTCTCGGTGCCGTGTCCCTTGAGGAACGGCACCGCGCCGGGCTGGTCGTGGATCACCGCACCTCCTCGCGAGTCACCCGCACGCTAGCCAACCGCCGCTGCTGCGACCACTCGACCCACCAGGTCGGGCGCGTCGAACGGCAGCCAGCCGATCCGCGGGTCACGACGGAACCAGGCCAGCTGGCGCCGGGCGAACCGCCGGGTGGCCCGCACCGTCTCGGCCCTGGCCTGCTCCTCGTCCCACTCCCCCGCCAGGAACCGCAGCACCTGCGCGTACCCCAGTGCCCGGGACGCCGTCCGGCCGTCCCGCAGCTCCTGGGCCTCCAGCCGCCGGACCTCGGCCACCAGCCCGGCCGCCCACATCCGCTCCACCCGCTGCTCGATCCGCTCGTCGAGGAGGTCGCGTGGGACCTCCAACCCGACCTGGACGACGCCGGGCACGGCGACCGGCACCGGCGGCAGGCTGGCTGCGAACGGCTGCCCGGTGATCTCCACGACCTCCAGCGCGCGCACCACCCGGCGGCCGTTGGTGGGCAGGATCGCGGCGGCCGCCTGCGGGTCGACCGCCGCCAGCCGCGCGTGCAGCGCGGGCGCGCCCTCGGCGGCCAGGTCGGCGTCCAGCCGGGCCCGGACCTGCGGGTCGGTGCCCGGGAAGTCCAGCCCGTCGACCACGGCGCGCACGTACAGCCCGGAGCCGCCGACCAGCACGGGCAGCCGGCCGCGAGCCCGGATGTCGGCGACCGCGGCCCGCGCCAGCCCGGCGAACTCGACCACGGTGGCCTCGTGGGTGACGTCCCACAAGTCGAGGAGGTGGTGCGGCACGCCGCGCCACTGGTCGGCCGTGAGCTTGGCGGTGCCGACGTCCATGCCGCGGTAGACCTGCATGGCGTCGGTGTTGACCACCTCGCCGCCCACCTCCAGCGCGACCGCGACGGCGAGGTCGGACTTGCCGGTAGCCGTGGCCCCCACGATGTTGAGCAGCCGCCCGCCCGCGCTCATCGCTCGGCGGGGGTCCAGGTGGCCACCAGGTAGCCCACCCCGTACGGCTGCGTGTGGGCCAGCAACCGCCCGACCGGCGGCTGCGGTTCGGTCCAGGCGGCCGCGGCGACCTGCCAGGGCGCCCGGCCGGAGACCATGAGCGCCGCGGCGAGCCCGGCGTCCAGCCCGGCCAGGGCCCCCCGGTCGGCGGTGCCGAGCGCGTCGGCCACGGCCGCCTCGAAGGCCCCGGCCCGCTCGTCGAGCGCACCGGGCGCCTT